>DATFUW010000192.1:0-4731 GCA_035260605.1 Thermoanaerobaculia bacterium
ATACGGCAAGGACGCCGATCTCGTGGGCGCGACGGTCGTTCCGCTGTCCGCCGCGATGGTGGGGAACGTCCGCACGGCGCTGCTGACGCTGCTGGGAGCGGTCGGGCTGCTGCTGCTCACGGCGTGTGCGAACGTCGCCGGACTGCTGCTGGCGCGCACCTCCGGCCGTCGCAAGGAGCTCGCCGTCCGCGCGGCGCTCGGTGCGGGACGCAGCCGTCTGCTGCAGCAGTTCCTGGCGGAATCATTCCTCCTCTCGTTCGGTGGAGGTCTGCTGGGCATTCTGATCGCCATCTGGGGCGTGCGGGCACTTCGCGCGATCCTTCCGGCGACCGTGCCGCGACAGGAGGGGATCGCCGTGAATGCTCCAGTGCTGCTGTTTGCGGTCGCGGTCGTGGCAATCGTCGCTGTCTCGCTCGGCCTATTCGCCGCATGGCGCGCAACTCGAGGCGATCTGCAGGAAGCGCTGACCTCCAGCGCACGCGGCTCCAGCGGGGGCGGCGCCAGCCAGCGGCTTCGCCGCGGGCTCGTGGTCGGCGAGATTGCGGTCACACTGCTGATGCTGATCGGCGCCGGACTCCTCGGCCGCAGTTTCCTCCGGCTCCTCTCCGCGAGCCCCGGATTCCGTCAGGACCATCTCATCACGATGGAGTTCTCGCCGGCCGATCCGGCGGACGAAGCGGCGGCCGTCGGGCAGATCCATCTGCTGGACGAGATCCTCACACGCCTCCGCGCGATGCCGGGCGCCGAGAGCGTCGGTCTGGCGGGCGCGCTTCCCGCCGCACGCGACGATGTCAACAACGGGACGTTTCTCATCCTGCATGGGGAGAAGCCGCCGACGAATTTCGACGAGTGGAACAGGATCTCGGCGAATCCCGATCGGAGCGGGAACGCGTTCTACTTCACGGCGGGCGAAGGGTACTTCCGCACGATGGGCATCCCGCTCGTCCGTGGCCGCCTGTTCGGTCCGCAGGATGATCGGAATTCGCCGCACGTCGCGCTGATCAGCGAGTCGCTCGCGCGCCAGCGCTGGCCGGTCGAGGATCCCATCGGCAAGGTCATCGACTTCGGCAACATGGATGGGAACCTCGAGCCGATGACCATCGTGGGGATCGTCGGCGACGTCCGGGCGCGGGGACTCGATGCGCCGCCGACTCCGATCATCTATACGGACTACCGGCAGCGCGGGGTCAAGAGCTCGGCTCCGGTGATCCTGATGCGCAGCCCCGCGCCGGCGGCGGCGATCGTTCCCGCGGCGCGCGCGATCTTCCAGGAGCTCGCTCCCGACTTTCCGGTGCGCTTCTCGACGTTCCAGGCGGAGATGGGGGGATGGCGCGCGGGACGGCGTTTCCTGCTGCTCCTCGTCGGGACGTTCGCACTCGCCGCGCTCGTGCTGGCGGCGGTCGGAATCTACGGGGTGATCGCCTTCTCGGTCGCACGCAGAACGCAGGAGGTCGGGATCCGCATGGCCCTCGGCGCCGAGCAGGGCGATGTGGTCCGCCTCATCGTCGGGGAGGGGGCGCGGCTCGCGGCCGCGGGCGTGGCGATCGGAATCGTGGCGTCGCTCGGCATCACGCGTCTCCTGCGGACGCTGCTGTTCGGCGTCAGCGCGAATGATCCGGTCACGTTCGCCGTCGTCGCCGCGCTGCTCTGCGCCGTGGCGCTGCTCGCCTCGTACGTGCCCGCGCGCCGCGCCGTGCGGCTCGATCCGAAAGACGCGTTGCGCTACGAGTGACCGGAGCGGTCGGTCCGCCAGCGCAGGAACAGATAAACGTTCTGCGGTTTGTGGCCGTACGCCGGCTCGAGCTCGCGCGCGGCGCTGTGGTAGTCAGCGTTGATTCCGATACCCGCGCGCTGCCCGCCGGCATGCAGGACCTCGAAGACGTAGCCGACCGTGACGTGCGCCGTCCGTCGTGCGTCGGGAGTGAAGATGCCGGCCGGGCGGTCGACCCACTCGGCGCGCGCCGAGACCACGCTCCGCTGCGCGCGCAGCGACGCCTCGATCGACCAGGCGGTCCGGCCGTCATTCCGGGTCCAGATTCCGCTCGCGGCGAGGAGCGCGCCATTGTAGGAGAGCGAAGCGGTCGTCAGTTTCGCCTTGCGGTCGCCGAGACGGCCGGCGGAGAGCTGGCCCGAAAGCCGTGACGACGGGGCGAGCGTCAGCCGCGCCCCCCAGGAATCGATGCTCCCGTCGTCGATGGCCGTGTGGCGCCCGGTGGTCGTCGATTCGTGAAAGACCCCGTACTCGAAATCGGCCACGCGAGAGGTCAGCCCCGCGGTGAGGACGCGCGTGGCTACGTGATACGACTCCTGCACGTCGTAGGCGAACGGTGCTTCGGCGAAATCGACCGACGAATCGCGCTGGGCGTAGGGATGCGGCCCGATCGGCGGCTCGCCGACCGGCGCCACGGAAAAAGCCAACGGCCGCCACTGCACGCCGGCGACCGCCTCCTGCACCAGATCGTGTGCACGCATGAAATCGACGAGCGGACCGCCGCTCCCGGGAGCGATGTACTGCAGCAGTTGCGGGTATCCCTGCTTCGGGATCGTGAAAGGCTCGAGCGAGAAGCGGACGCGCCCGAACAGCGCCCCGCGCGCGCCGAGGTCGCGCTCCGCGCCGGCGGCGAACCAGTTGGTGGAGAACGCCTTGTTCTGCGGCGACTTCGGCCCCGTCTCGGTGACGTACGTGGCGAAGACGGCGCCGTCCAGGAAGGGATGCCACTCCTGCGCGCCCGCCGCGGAGGCGATGAAGAACAGCGCGGCGATCAGCCATCCATGACGCATGAACCCGAATTCTTGCACGTCGTACGAGGTCCCTCGCCGTCCGCGGCTCAGGATGCTGCGGCCATATCCAAATCGTTTGCCAAGTCGATGTCGTCGAGCTGCGAGGCCAGCAGGCGGTGCGCCACCCCGATCTCGATCACCAGGACCGCCACGGCCGGAAGCGTCGCCAGCAGCACGCCGGTCGGCGTGTTTCCGAGAATGTTGCCTGCGAGCAAGAGCGAGGGGAAGAAGACGATCGCCGCGGGAATCAGCGCCAGCGCCAGGGCGAGAGCATTGGCCAGAATCATGAGCAGCCGCTGCCCCATGAACGTGAATCCGCCGGAGTCGCTGGGAGTCGTCGTCCAGGCCGGGACCAGAATCATCGCCGCATTCTGAATGAGAAGCTGGATGGCGCACACCGGGACGACCAGGACCAGGACGGTGACCACGAACTCCGGCGAGGTGAGGAAGGGGAAGGGCCGGCCTCCGAAGTTCAGGATTCCGATGCTCACGCCGAGCAGGAGCAACTCGGCGCAGGAGATCAGCAGCAGCGGCGCGGCGAGTTCCGCCGCCAGCAGCGCCTCGGCGGTCATGGGATAGGTCTTGATCAGATCGAGACGCAGGATGTCGAGGCGAAGATCGGAACGGAGCGCCTGCGGTCCGGTGAACGTGAGCAACCCCGCGGACGCGAAGCCGAACGCCGCCATGATGAGGGCCAGTTCCGCATGCGCGTGAAAGATCGAGGCCAGCGCGGCGAGCGCCAGTGGCCCAATGAACAGGAAGATCGGCAACGACGACATCCGCAGCGCGCCGATCAGGTTCTTCCATACCACCGCCACTTCGGGGCGTCCGGTCGGGGCCAGCTTGAAGGGCGGCGGGAAATGATTCATGGCCCCCGACGCGGTACCGGAACGGCTGCCGCGCCTCCGCGCCCGGCGGACGAGGGCCCGCTGCGAAGCGACGATCGACGCGTCCTCGAACGAGACGTCGAGCGCGGTGGTGAGGAAAAACAGCGCGATGCTCGCGGCGATCAACACGAGCCACGATTCGACTTTGAGCGACGGCGCCGCCGCGTAGATCGACGTGACGATCAGGCGCGGAAAGGCGAGGATCGTCCCGAGCGGCGGTTTCCAGGCGATGCCGATCACGCCCTGAAGCAGGGCCGGACCCGCCTGGTGCTGGAGCGCGCTCACGATCATCGCCGACAACGCCGCGATCTGGCGCGAGGCGATCGCCCACAACGCCGCCAATGCGCCGGCGCAGGCGACCATCCGCGCTCCCCATCCGATCCCCGCCAGCCGCAGGCGCGCGCGGGCGAAGGCGGCAAAGCGCGCATAGTGATCGAACGCTGCGAAGACGAGCCAGATGCCGAATGCGTTCCCGCCGCGAAAGACGAAGAGCGAGAAGATGATCGCCGAGACGATCCCTCGCGCCTGTGAGCGAATGGTCTTGTAGGCCAGCAACTGTCGCCGGCTGAGCGGCGCGGCGAAGAGGAACTGGATCTCGGCCTCGCTGAAGACCAGCCCCGGAGAATCTCCCGGGAGGGCCCAGATTCCGATCAAGATGACGAGAGACACAATGCTGAGCACGAGCAGGATGATGTCGATGTGGCCGCCGTAGTCGATCCCGGCCACGCGAACCTGCGCGTGCCGGCGGAAGAAGACCATCCAGAAGTAGGCCACGATCACCACCGCTCCCGCGGCATAGCGCGGCTGGCGCAGGCGGGCGAGCGCGCGGACCACGCGGTTCTTGAACATGCGCGTGGTGAGAAAGAGCGCGGCGCCGATCATGCCTTCGCCGTGATCTGCAGGAAGGCGTCCTCGAGGGACACCCCTCCGCGCCCCTGCGCGATCTGCCATTTCAGTTCGTCGATCGTGCCATAGGCCACGCGCCGGCCCTGCTGGATGATCAGCACCGTGTCGCAAAGCTCCTCGACGAGGTGCAGCAGGTGCGAGCTGAGGATCACCGCCG
>DATFUW010000193.1:0-2832 GCA_035260605.1 Thermoanaerobaculia bacterium
AGATCGGGACGCTCGGCGGCAATGACCCCTTCGAGGAGCCGCACGAGCTCCGCGTGGCTTCCCGCCTCGGCGCTCCAGACCGCATCGACGTCGCCGGGCGCATCGCCGAACGACCACTGAGTCAGCGACGCGTGGAGCAGCGCCGCGGAGAGGATCATCTCCTCGCTGCGCACCGCGCCGAGGTCGTCCCCGCATCCTCCCGGCAGGCCGCACGTCCCCGCTTCGCCACGCGTGAAGACGAGAATCGAAGGCGAAATGACGGCGGCGAGGAGCGGCGCGACGAGCACCTCGTCGTCCGGGTGTGCCCCAACCCACAATACCCGCACGGGCGCCGGATGTCGGAGCGGCCGCTCGCGCGCCACGAGCGCCGCGGCGGCGAAGAGGAGCACGAGCGGCAGGAGGCGTTTCACAATCCAGAGATACGGCTCACAGTCGGGAAGCGTCCGATGCCGTAGAATCGGGCTCATGCGGAAATGGGTCATCGTGCTGCTCTGCGCGCTCGCGTGCGCGAAAGGGCAGGCACCCGCGCCGGTGAACCCACCTGCAGGCGTGAAGGTGGACGCCCCTCCGAAGCTCCCTGAGGTCCTCGACCGCGCCGCGCTCGGAAGCAGCCTCGGCAAGGACGGAACGGTCACCGAGGAGAGCATGTTTTTCAAGAAGGGGGAGCCGATCTATCTGACGATGGTCTTCCGCGAGTCGCCCGGCGGGCTCGTCGCCACGGCGCAATGGATGGATGGGAACGACACGCTCGTCTCCGGGGAACGGAAACTGCTCAACGGCACCAAAGTCGTGACCTTCAAGCTCGAGACGTCGCACCTCGAGCCGGGGCCGTATCACGTCGTCGGGTGGTGGGGCGGGGATGTCGCCGTGAACCGACCGTTCGCGATCCAAGCGAAGACCAAGGGCAGGAAGCGATGAGCGCCTGGCCCGAAGACGAGTTTCTGCTGCCGATCTTTCCGCTGCCGAACCTCGTGTTTTTTCCGCGCACCCGCCTTCCGCTGCACATCTTCGAGCCGCGTTACCGGCAGATGATTGCCGATGCGGTGGCGCACGATCAGCGGTTCGGAATCGTCCTGCTGCAACCCGGATGGGAGAAAGACTACTACGGCGCGCCGCCGGTTCACGCGTGCGGGACGCTCGGCGAAATCGAGCAGGCCGTGCCGCTGGAGGACGGGCGCTACAACATCGTGGTGCGGGGAGAGGTGCGGTTTCGCATCGTCGACGAGGTCTCGCGCGATCCGTACCGGACCGCGCGCGTGATCGTACAGCCGGAGCGTTCGCGCGACGTCACGCAGGCCTACGCGCAGAAGATCTGGCTCGCGGAGCTGTCTCGCGAATACCTGCACTATCTGCCGGATCAGATCGCGGTGCCGGAGATCGACACGGTGGAACTCGAGGCGCTCACCAATGCGCTGATCATGTCGCTGAACATCGAGCTGCAGGACAAGCAGAAGCTCCTGGAAATCGACGATCTCATCGCGCGCTCGGAGAGGATCGGCAGCGAGTTGCAGACGCGGATCGAGAGCCTGAAGTTCCTCGCCCCCTACCGCCGGCAGGGAGTTGACCCCTCACACAACTAAAAGGGGTCAGGTCTGTGATCCGTGATTTTCTACGACCGGTAGATCTGGATCCCGGATCGCACTACGCCTGGTAGAAAATCACGGATCACAGACCTGACCCCCTGGAGCGAGGTCATTGCCAGGCCTGCTGGAGACGCGCCACCTGCTCGTCTCCGGCGCGCGTGCTGCGCAGCAGAAACGGGCCAGTCGACTGGCGTGCCGCCGCGAGCGCTGCATCGAGCAGCCGCGGCCGGTAGAGAAGGTAGGCGACGCGACGGCTCCACGAAATCCTCGCGGCGAAGAACTGGCGATGTCGTGCCGCGTATGCGCGCTCGGCATCCGCGCGCCTGCCGGACAGCGCGGAGAGGACGAATGGCGCGGCCAACAGTGCGGACTGCATGGCCATGGCCATTCCGTTGCCGGTGAGCGGATCGACGATCCCGGACGCATCGCCGATCATGAACACGCCCGCTTCGACCGCAGAGCGCGCGCGGAAGATGACCGGATCGGAGGAAAGGAACTCCGGCTGATCGGCTTCGTGCGCGCCGAAGAGCGCGTCGAGGTGCGGTTCTTCGCGACGGATCTCCTCGACGAAGCCGTCCCATCGGCCTTTGTGCCCAGCGAGCCGGGAGGCGTGGACCAGACCGCAGATGTTCATGCGGCCGCCTTCGACGGCCGAGACGCCGAGATAGCCGCGGCGGAACGGATAGAGCGAGACGAGGTCGCGATCGGACGCGGACGGAGGGCGATAGTGGCGTTTGAATCCGAAATTGCGGTGGCTGCGGTCGCGGACGAACCCGCGGCGGAGCTGGGTGTCGAAGCGCCCCCACCGCCCCCACGCACCGACGACGACCCGCGCGCGGACCTGCTCACCGGCGGCCTCGACGTGTCCCGCGGAAAGCGCCGCCACCGGCGTCCCCGTGCGGACCTCGGTTCCCGCGCGCTGTGCTGCGCGAAGCAGCAAGTCGTCGAGCATCAGCCGCGACACGCCGCGCGCGGCGTGGGGGAATGGGAACTCGTAGGTGCGATGCCGCGCCACGATCCGGCAGCGAGCGATGCGCGGGGTGGACGACAGGTCGATCCCGAATCGGTCGGCGACCGGAAGGGCATCGTAGGAAAGGAACTCCCCGCAGAGCTTGTCGCGCGGGAAAGTGTCGCGGTCGAGCAGCATGACCGAACATCCGCGCGCGGCGAGCAGTGCCGCGAGCGTCGATCCCGCCGGCCCGGCCCCGACGATGGCCACATCGATCATCGCCACAGCAGCAGCCCGAAC
>DATFUW010000194.1:0-3037 GCA_035260605.1 Thermoanaerobaculia bacterium
AACACGTCGAACCGAGAGAAGTTCGCGCGCTTCTTCCACCTCATGCTCGCCGAGGGCGTCTATCTGCCGCCGTCGCAGATGGAGGCGGCCTTCTTCTCCGCCGCGCATGCCAAGAAGGACATCCAGCAGCTCATCGAACGCACCGAGCGCGCGCTGAAGAAGGTGGCCTGGGAGTTCGAGAAGTAGACGGAGTTCCTGTCAACGGAGATATCCTCATGCGAGCCATGGGCCGTGCTTTTCTGGCCGCCTGTATTGCGGCTTGCGTCGGCTCACCAGCCCATGCCGGCGACGTTTACGCGTTACTTGGCATGGCCATCGGGTCATCCCCCGAGCCCTGTACGTACTATCAGTGGACGGGCAACGTACTCTTTCACAACGCCGGTGACTCCGACGCGGTCATCCGTGGCCTGAATGCAAGCAACGGGCGCCCGCCTACGGGCGCGCCGGTGGAATTCGTCATTCCTCCCCACCGCACGGATTCACTTCATGCCGGGTCATTCTTCGCGGCGCCTTTGTTCGTCGGAAAATTCGATGTTCCCGATCGGGTCGTGGTCGAGAGCCGGATCGAGCTGGGCACGCAGTACTGTACGCTGAATCCCCCGCCCGCCAACCCGAACCGCGGCAAATTGTCGTTCCCGGTGTATCGTTCACTGCAGCCGCCGAATCTGCCGAAAATTCACCTCGGAACTGATCTCGGTTTGATCGATGCACGAAATAATGTCGCAATCTACAATGCCGGTGCTGTTACGGCAAACGCGCAGATCGAAGTCCATCGAGGCTGCGATGACAGTCTGATCGACTCGCGTGATGTCGCAATTCCGGCGTACAGCGTGGTGAGCGCGAACGGACTCGCTGTGGCGAGCGGCCTCGCGCCCTGTGGTACGACCGCGCCTTATGTCACCTACGTGACGGTGGTCGTGGATCAGCCGAGTCTGAGTTGGGTCTCGACCCTGGCAAACGGGAAGGACCTCTCAGTCGTTTACACCGCAACCAGCAGCTCGCCATAACGGCGTCAACGAGTGCAGGCGGCCCCTCATCGGGCCGTTTTCCTGCCGCGGGCCGTGCAGCACGGTCATACAGACGATCTTCACGTCGAGCAGCAGCGACCAGTTCTCGATGTAGTAGAAGGTCGTGCTCGGTACGCATGGGCACCGAGGTGTTGCCGCGCCAGCCGTGCACTGCGCCCGGCCGGTCATTCCGGCGCGCACTTTGTGGCGCACCATGTAGTGCGGGACTCGGCACGGAACTCCTCGACGAACCGCGGGCGCTCGGGTCGCGGTCCGACCACGCTCATGTCGCCGCGCAGGACGTTGAAGACGGTGGCCTGGGAAATCGAGAAATAGCGGAGGGCGGATCACTTCTTGGATCCGAAGTCTGAGGATTCGTCTCTCAGATGAATCACCGCCCCACGCGGGGCGAGGGCTTTCGTTCGAACTCCTTCTCCCCGCGTGCGGGGAGAAGGTGGCGCGAAGCGCCGGATGAGGGGCCGCGGATCGCAGGCCGAAGTCCTTCGAGACGAAGGTGCGCAGCGATGATCCGATCGTTCGGATCTTCTGCAATCACATTTCTTGATGAAGAACCCTAGTCAAACGCGTCGAGCATGTGCGCGATGTCCTTGCCGGTGGCGTGGATGCTGTCGCGCATCACTTCCATATCGTTGCCGCCGGCGAACTTCCAGGTGCCGCCCGAGCGGCGCTCCTGGGTGAAGCGCGCCAGGACCTGGCCGCTGTTCGCGTCGACCAGTTCGCCGGTAATCTTCGTCCCGGCCGCTCCCGCGCCGTAGCCGGCGAGGTAGCGCTTGGCGCGCGATCCGGGACTGAGCTGCAGAACTTTCCCGCGGACGAGCAGCGTCTTCGCCGACTTCGGCGCCTTGTCGGCCCGCTCGACCTCCGCGCCGGCCTTCAGCTCCGGTTTCAGCGCCTCCACCAGCGTCGGCGTGTATCCCTCGAGCACCGACTTGATGCTGTCGTACGACTTCTCCTTTGCGTCGGGAAGTGGGACCTCCGCGGTATCGAACGGCAGCACCACGACCTTGTCGTAGTCGGCCATCCTGAACGTCTTGACGATCTCCATCTCGTCGATGTCGGGGCCCCACTGCTTGTACGTGCCGGGGGCGGTCGGGGCGGGCTTGTTGCCGCGTGCCGCCAGCGGCGCGGCGCAGACGATCAACGCAAGAAAAACGAGCAGACCTCGGGATCTCATCGAAAGACCTCCTGGTTTTTTGCGCCCGGGATTATCGCAGAAGCGGACGGGCATCGCCAGGTTGCTTTGCATTGCCAAGTACTCACGGATGACGAGTTTCGATCTTCACTTCCTGCCGGAGTCTCTCGCGGCGTGACGCTCGCCAGCCATCGTGACGATCCGCTTCCGGCCCCGGGCCAGCCGTCATTCGACTCGATGCTGACACCGGGTGAATCGCTGCCGATGGCGCGCAACTTCGCACTCCCCGTGGCGGCGCGCCTCGCAGGCGAGTCATCGTCCGCGAGAGCGATTCCGAACGCCGCCCATCGTCGATGTCTCCAGACGGTTGCGGAGCACGCGCACGAACTCCGGATCCCGGTCGGCGCGCACCCGCCCGCCGATGATGTCCATCACCGCCGGGCGATCGAGTGAGGCACCGACCGGATAGACGTGGACGTGCAGGTGGGGCGTGACGATTCCGAGTTTCAGAATCACCGCGCGATCGGCGCCCGTGAGTTCCAGCAACGCCCGCTCCGCCCGCCGGTACACCCGGCCGAAGTGCTCGGCATCGCGCTCATTCAAGTCGGAGATGTTTTCGACATGGCGCCGGGCGATGACCATGGCATGCCCCCGGACTGCCCAGTCTTCGTGCAGGGCGACGGCCGCGGTTTCGTCCTCATACACAATTTCCAGCCCGGTCCAACCCGAACAGAACACGCAGGCGCGATCAGCACTCATTCTCGTAGCGCAGCGTCATAGGTACTCGCCGAGATAGAGGAATGCCCAGGCGAAAAGCCGGGCCGTCTCCAATTCGCGACGAGCGGAACAAAGAGCAGGACGGCCGTTGCCGCGTTGA
>DATFUW010000195.1:0-5396 GCA_035260605.1 Thermoanaerobaculia bacterium
ACCGCGCCTGATCGTTCCGGAATGGAACAGGACGACGGCCGGGTCATCGATCGGATCGATCGCCACTTCCTGTCCCTTCAGGTGCTCGTTCGGATATCCGGCCACCGCGATGACCACGCACGCGGCCGCTTCTTTCTTCCAGGTCAGCTTCGTCTCGCCGAGATCGCCGCGCGAAGCCCGAAGGAGCACGTCGGCCAGATCGTCCTCCAGCCGCAGCATCTGCACCTGCGTCTCCGGATCTCCGAATCGGCAGTTGTATTCGAGGACTTTCGGACCGTCCGCGGTGAGGATCAGGCCGGCATAGAGGCAGCCCGAGTATGTCCGCCCCTCCTCGGACATCCCGTGGATCGTCGGGATGATGATGTCCTTGATGATCTCCGCGGCCATCTCCGGTTTGAGGACCACGGCGGGCGAATGCGAGCCCATTCCGCCGGTGTTCGGGCCGGTCTCGCCGTCGTCCGCCTTCTTGTAATCCTTGGCCGGAGCGAGCGGCGCGAACTTCTTTCCGTCCGTGATGACCATGAATGAGACTTCGTCACCGGTCAGGAACTCTTCGATCAGGATGCGATTGCCGGCGTTGCCGAACTTCTTGTCCTCGAAGATCAGCCGGAGATAGTCGTCGGCCTCCTTCGCCGAATTGACGATGACGACGCCTTTTCCGCCGGCGAGGCCCTCGACCTTGATCACGGACGGATACTTCGTCTTCTTCAGCGCGGCCTTGGCCTCGTCGGTCGAGTTGCAGATGACGGACTCGGCGGTGGGGATCTTGTACTTGCGCATGAACTCTTTGGAGAACACCTTCGACCCCTCGAGTTCCGCCGCCAGGCGGGTGGGACCGAAGATGGGCAGCTCACGCATCCGGAACTCGTCGACGATTCCCAGCGTGAGCGGAAGCTCGGGACCCACCACCGTGAGATCGATCTTCAGCTTTTCTGCGAAATCGGCGAGTTCGATGATGTCGGCCACGCCGATGTTGACGCAGTCCGCCACCTCGGCGATCCCTGCATTTCCCGGCGCTGCGTAGATTTCCTTGACGAGGGGTGACTGCCGGAGCTTCCACGCGATGGCGTGCTCCCGCGCCCCCTGCCCGACGACCAAAACGCGCATAAGAGAGAAGTCGTTGCGATTGTAGGGGTTCACGTCGTTTTTGTCATCCGGCGGCCGGGAATTGGACGTTTTTGAAGCGGCTTTCGTACTTGTGTCACGATGGCTGCGGTATTGCGCCTGATGATCCCGACGAACGAGTCTGTGGAACCCGATGACCGCGAGCTCGTCCGGACGATCCAGTCCGGCAACGCGGAGGCCTTCGAACAGCTCGTCCGCCGGAAGACCTCAAAGGTCTATGGCCTGTGCTACCGGATCATCGGGAACGCGGAGGACGCGAAGGACATCGCCCAGCTGGTCTTCATCAAGCTGTGGGAGAACCTGAACAAATACGACGCCAACTACGCCTTCGACACCTGGCTGTACCGGATGGTGACGAACGTGGCCATCGATTTCATGCGCAACAAGCAGTCGCGCGAGAACGCGGTGAACTCGAACCTGCGGCTGGTGAAGACAGCGTCCGATCCCGAGCAGGGCGTGGTGGTGCAGCGCAAGGAGATCGAAGGCGTCTTCAACGCGGTCTCCTCGGTCCTTTCGCCGAAGCAGAAGATGATCTTCGTGATGCGCGAGATGGAGGACCTTGGGTCGGCGGAGATCGCCCGGATCCTTGGATGCCGCGAGTCGACGGTGCGGAACCATCTGTTCAACGCGCGCAAACTGATGCAGCAGGAGCTGAAGGTGCGCTTCCCGGAGTACGCGCGCCTGTGGGAGGACCGGGCATGATCTCGTGTGAGACCTTCCGCGCTTCTCTTCACGCCGGCAGCAGCGATCCCGCCGTGCTCGGGCATCTGCGGAGCTGCGACGCCTGCCTCGACGAGGCGGTGCGCATCGATCCGGACAATTTCTTCCGCGCCGTGGGTGGGGAGGAGCTGGTGCCACCGGGCGGAGTCGAGGCCTTTACCGAGTCGGTCATGGACCAGGTGCGTCTGCGCCGGACTGAGACGTTCGTCGGCCGCCGGTTCCTGGTGGCGCCACGGCGGCTGGCCGCGGCCGCGGCGATCGTGGCGGCGACGGCCATCGGCGCGCTCCTCTATGACACCACCGCTCCGAAACCGCACCTCGCGGTGCACCCGGCGATCGCCGCCGTGACGAAACCGGCGCCGCTGGTGACGAAACCGGTCGTGGAAACGTATCAATCGAAGGGAGCAACGATCGTCGAGATGCCCACGGATGGAGCCGCATCGCCGAACGTGGTCATGATCATCGACAGCTCGCTGCCGTCGGATTTATGAAACGAGCTCTGATTGCCTTCGCCGCGCTGTTGATGCTTGCGGGCGGTGCGTTCGCAGAACCAGCGGCGGCCGCGCCCGATGCGCCGAAATCGCTTTCGATCCGCACGTTCACCTTCCATTACAAGAGCCCCGACAAAGCGGCGGCGATGATCAAGCCGCTGCTGAGCACCGAGGGGACGATGTCCATCCAGCCTTCGGCGAACGCGCTGGTGGTGACCGACCGCCCGGAGAACCTGCGCAACATCGTCAAGGCCCTGGCGAAGTTCGACACGCCGCCGCGGTCGTTCAAGCTGACGGTCCGGCTGATCGGCGCCTCGCGCGCCGAAGCGGGGAAGGTCCCCGACGACCTGAAGGATGTCGCGCCGAAGCTGGAGATGTTCCGCTTCAATTCGTTCGAAGACCTCGGGAATGCGGAGATCGCCGGCAGCGAGGGCGATCCGGGGATCGTGACCCTTCCGAGCGGCTATCGCGCCGACTTCAAGTTCGGCGAGTACGACCCGGCGAGCGATTCGATCCAAGTCACCGACTTCCATCTCTCGAAACTGCAGGACGACAAACTGACGTCGCTGCTGACTACCACGGTCAATCTGCGCGTCGGCGAGACGTACATCTTCGGAGCGATTAAAACCGCTCAGAGCCAGCGCGCGCTCATGATCGTACTGGCCGCCCAGGAGTAGGGCGGCGCCTCCTACACACCGGGGCGCGGCACAACACCCTCTGTGCCGCGCCCTTTTTTCTTCGGATGGACGCCGGGCTCGTTCTTTCGGCGTTCGAGGTATTCCGCCACTTCCTCGAGCGGCCTGGTGTTGAAGATCTCCCGCGGACCGAGCCCGGCCTTGCGGGCGGCCCACGTTCCGCTGATCAGCGCCGCGTACTCGCCGGTGGAGTGCGCATCGGGATGGATGCTGAAGCGCACGCCGCGGTCGGAAGCCCGGCCGGCCAGGCGCCAGTCGATGTCCAGCCGCCGCGGATTGCCGTTGATCTCGATCATGACGCCGCGCTGTCCGGCCTTCTCGAAGACGCGGTCGAAGTCCATCGTGTATCCGTCGCGTGACAGCAGCAACCGTCCGGTGAGGTGACCGAGAAACGTGACGTAGGGGTTGTCGAGCGCGCGGAGGATGCGTTCGGTCATCTCGTCCGGGCTCATGCCGAAGCGCGAATGGATCGATGCGACCACGAAGTCGAAGTTCCGGAGCGTCGCGTCGTCGTAATCGATCGCCCCGTCGGCGAGGATGTCGGCTTCGGTGCCGCGGAAGACGCGCATCGGCGCGACGGCGGACTCCTGTCTGGCGATTTCGGCCTGCTGTTCGCGAACGCCGTCCTCGGTGAGGCCGCCGGCGTAGAAGGCCGACTTCGAATGATCGGAGATGCCGACGTACTCGAACCGGCGCTCATGCGCCGCGGCGAGCATCTCCCGGACGGTGTTGCGTCCGTCGGAGAACGTGGTGTGGACGTGGAAGGTGCCGCGGAGGTCGTCGAACGAGACGAGCCGGCGCCGCTTTCTGCCGAGGTCCTCCGCCGATTCGCGGCGTTCCGGAGGAACGAACGCGGCACCGGCGCGCTCGAAGATCTGCTCCTCGCGTTTTGCCGCAGCGTCGCCGGCGCGTGCGAGCAGTGCCTGCACGAACTCGCCCGACCCGGTCGTCTGCAAGAGCACCGATCCGAACTCCTTCGGATCCGCGAGGTGAAAGAAGACCTCGATGCCTTCGAGGCCCGCGCCGCGCACCGTCGAATCGTCGATGATCTCCACGTTCGCGGCGGCGTTCCAGAGCGCATCGACGACCGCGCGCCGGTCGCGGGTGGCCACGACGAGATTGACATTCCGAACCACCTCGAGCCGCCGCCGCACGCTCCCGCTGATCGCCGCGGTCTCCACCGCATCGATGGCCGCGAGACGTTCGCGGATCGCCTCGCCGGCTTCGATGCCCACCGGCAGGAGGAAGCGCGACTCGCGCCGGCGCGCCACGTCGATTCCCTCGAGGATCTTCTGCTGGCTCTTGGCTCCGAATCCGGGCAGCGTCACCAGCCGCCCGGACCGGCAGGCTGCCTCCAGATCATCCAGACTGGCGACCCCCAACTTGTCGTGCAGGAGCGCGATCTTCTTCAGTCCAAGGCGCGGCACGCGCAACAACTCGAAAATGCCGGGCGGGTACTGCTGCCGGAGATCGTCGAGATAGCGTGAGCGGCCGGTCCCGAGCAATTCCTCGATCACCGCGGCGGTCGTCTTGCCGATGCCTGGCACCTCGCGGAGAGCGCCCGAATTCGCCATGCCGTTCAGATCCTGGTCGATTGCCGACACGGCGCGGGAGGCCTTTTCGAAGGCCATCGACTTGAAGCGGTTCGGCTCGCTCAGTTCGACATAGCGAGCGATCTCGTCGAGCGCGCGGGCGACCTCCCACTTGTCCATACGGCTATCATCCTACCGATGCAAGCGCGCGACCGGCTGATCGTGGCCCTCGACCGCTCCTCGCGCGAGGAGATCCTGCGGCTCGCCGACGCGGTGCACGGCGTCGCCGGGGCGGTGAAGATCGGGCTCCAGGCGTTCATCGTGAACGGCCCTGGTCTCGTTCGGGAGATCGTCGCCCGCGGCGAGAAGGTCTTCCTCGATCTGAAGATCCACGACATCCCGAACACGGCGATGAACGCCGTCGCGGAGGCAGGAGCGCTCGGAGTCTTCATGACCACCGTGCACGCGTCGGGGGGAGAGGCCATGCTGCGCGCCTGCGCGCGGCCCGCGCCGCACACGCTGGTCCTGGGCGTCACGGTGCTGACCAGCCTCGACGACGGCGATCTGGCGCGCGTCGGCTTCCGCGGATCGGCGGCGGAGAACGTCGTGAACCTCGCGCGGCTGTCGAAGGAGTGTGGGCTGCGCGGCGTGGTCGCTTCCGCGGACGAGACCGAATTGATCCGCGCCGCGTGCGGTTCCGATCTGGTGATTGTCACTCCGGGCGTGCGTCCGGAGGGGAGCGAGGCGGGCGATCAGCGCAGAACGAAAACGCCCGCCGCGGCAGTCGCGGCGGGCGCGGATTACATCGTGGTCGGCAGGCCGATCACCGACGC
>DATFUW010000196.1:0-3436 GCA_035260605.1 Thermoanaerobaculia bacterium
CGCGAGCGCGGCGGATGGGAGATCCTGCGCGAATGCGAAGCCATCGTCGCCCTCTCGCTGCAGGATTCCCTTCCGGCGGGATCGGCGCACATCACCAGGGCGGGGTCGCTTCCCTACAAAGCGATCATCCACTGCGTTGCCAGCGATGCTTCGCACCGATCCTCGGAAGCGATCGTCGAGCGCTGCGTGCGCAGCGCGCTGGCGAAAGCCGAAGCGATCGCCTGCCGCACGCTGGCCATGCCGGCGTTCGCGACGGGACACGCACACCTGAAGTTCGATCGCGTGCTGGAAGCGATGCTGAAGGTGCTCCGTGGAGCGGACAGCTCGCTGCAGGAGGTCCTCATCGTCGTCAATGACGAGGAACAGGCCGCGGAAGCACGCCAGTTGTTACGATCCTGACTTCGCACGGGCCGCCGGCGGCATGTTCGGAATCCGGACGGCTGTGCACGGTTCAATCGGGATGTCGAGCCTCCATGTCGGCTTAATTTATTGAGCCGTCGTGGCTTGTATCTCCAAGAGCGGGGGCATGCCGGTTGAAGCGACCTCGACCAGACGGGGAGGTCGGCTTATGGCAGCGACGAGGGTGACTCTGCTGGTTTCAAATCCTTCGTGGGATGGCATCAAGTGGCGCCGGGAAGATCCGCAGATTCGGCGCCTGACGATGCACCAGGTGTCGGCCGCGATCCGGCGGGGGACGTACGGCGAGGCATCGATCGAGCGTGTGATCATCGAGGAGCCGCTCGACCCGGCCGAGTTCCTGATCTTCCTGTCGAGCATCCCGAGATCAATGGACGGCGACACCGTGCTGCTCGATGGCGCCGAGCACGGATTCCTCAGCGCCGCCGCCGACGGCGAGTC
This sequence comes from Thermoanaerobaculia bacterium, assembly GCA_035260605.1. Lineage (GTDB taxonomy): Bacteria > Acidobacteriota > Thermoanaerobaculia > Gp7-AA8 > Gp7-AA8 > Gp7-AA10. Next base: position 859 of record DATFUW010000196.1, read on the forward strand.
GCGAGTCCTGTACGAGTTGTCGAAGGGAGACATCGATTTCTATCTGGAGATCAAACTGCTCCGCGAGGGAGCCGACGAGAACCGATGGAGGCTTCCGGAGTTCCGAATTCCGGCGCCGCCGAAGAAGCGCGTGAAGGTGTTGGTGGCCGACGACGACAGAAGGGCGCGCGACCGGGTCGTGGCGCTCCTGCGCGAACTCGGTTGTGAGACGCTCACGGCATCGAGCGGCTACGAAGCGATCCTGATGTCCGATCTCCACCGGCCTGCCATTCTGGTGCTCGACGGGCTGATGCCGGAGATGCACGGATTCGAGGTGGCCCGGTTCGTCCGCGGATTGGATACGTCATACAGCCCGCGCATCATCGTGCTGACGGCCGTCTACAAGAACGCGCGCTATCGGAACGACGCGATGCTGCGCTGCGGCGTCGATGATTACCTGGTCAAGCCCGCCACGCCGGAGCAGCTCGCCGCCGCGATTTTCGGAGAGGAGAGGGCCGCCGGCAAATCGACTGCCGCGGCCTGAGAGCAGATGGGGCGAAGACCGAAGATTCTCATTCTCGACGACGAAGTCACCGCGCTCGAGGGCTTCAAGATGCTGCTCGAGGAAGAAGGCTTCGACGTGATTCTCACGTCGTCGCCGTTCGCCCTTCCATTCACCATCGGCGCGGAGAATCCCGACCTCCTCCTGATCGACCTATCGATGCCTGCCTTACAGGGAGAGACTCTGTTGAGGACGGTTCCCCGGAGCCGTTTACGGACTGACGCTCCGCTGCTGCTGTTTTCGGGCGGGGGGAAAACGAACTATCCGCGCTGGCCAGGCGGCTGGGCGCCGACGGCTACATCAGCAAGGGTGAAGACCTCGGCGCGATCCTCCGGCGGATCCGGCAGTTCGTACGCCCTGCCGCCGTTCAGCCGGCCTCGTGACACTCAGGCGATCGCCCTCTGGTCGAACAATTGCCGCAGTTCCCGCATGAGGTCGTCGACGTCGAAGGGCTTCTGTAGCACGAAGTCGACGCCGGCGCGGACTACCTGGTCGTGCACGTCATGGTCGATGTAGCCGGTCATGGCAATCACCGGGATGCCGGGAGCGATCCTGCGCAATTCGTCGACCAGCGCCGCGGGGGAGAGCTTTGGCATTCCGAGGTCCATCACGACCGCATGCGGTGCATCGCGGAGGCAGAGGCCGATGGCCTCGGGACCGTCGCACGCGGTGACGACGGCGTAGCCGTACGCCTGGAGCTGCTGCGAAAGACCCTCGCGGATCGCAGCCTCGTCGTCGACGATCAGCAGCCGCTCGCGTCCATCGAGCACGCGCGCGACAGGCAGCGGTTTCGGCGAGGTAGTGGCGGCGGCGTGCGCCACCGGGAAGTAAAGGCGGAACGACGTTCCCTCCCCCGGCGCCGATTCGACGTCGATGATCCCTCCATGACTATTCACCACGCCGTAGGTCATCGCCAGCCCGAGCCCGGTTCCTTTTCCTTTCGGCTTCGTGGTGAAGAACGGTTCGAAGATCCGGCGCTGCGTCTCCGCATCCATCCCCACGCCGGTATCGGAGACGACGATGCAGACGTAGTCGGCCGTCTTCGCGTCGGAGAAGAGTCCCTTGACGTGACCGCCTTCGGTGTGCCGCGTCTCGATGCGGAGCTCGCCGCCGTCGGGCATGGCGTCGCGGGCGTTGAGGCAGAGGTTCAGCAGGGCCTGGTGGATCTGCCCGGCGTCGGCCCGGATCTGCGGGACGTCGGGCTCGAGGTCGAGCGTCAGGTGGATGGTCCTCGGGAACGTCTCGGAGATCATTGAGCCGACTTCCATGATCAGCCTCGTCGTGTCGAGGCTCTCGGCCTTGATTTCAGCGCGGCGGGCGAAGGTCAGGATCTGGCGTGACAGGCTGGCGCCGCGCTGCACCGCCTGCTTGACCGTCGAGACGACGTTCGTCGTCCGTGCCGGATCGGGATTGCGCTCCAGCAGCGTGGCGTGCGTGAGAATGATGCTGAGGATGTTGTTGAAATCGTGGGCCATGCCGCCGGCAAGGGTGCCGAGGGCCTCCATCTTGGCCATCCGCTCGAGCCGCTCCTGGAACTGCGCGCGTTCGGCCTCGGTGCGCTTCTGGTCGGTGACATCCTGCTGCACGGCGACGAACCCCCTGATGCGCATCTCGTCGTCGAACAGCGGGCTGGCCGTGGCGACCACATCGACCAGCGACCCATCCTTGCGCCGGTTGCGATATTCGGCGCGCACGCTGCGGCCCGCCTGGAGCCGGGACCACATCTGCCCGATCTCTTCGCGAGAGATTTCGCCGCTCTTGAGGATCCTGGGCGTCTGTCCGATCGCTTCCGCTTTCGTGTAGCCATAGACCTTCTCGAACGCCGGATTCACGTATGTGATCGCACCGTCGCTGTCGGTGGTGAACATGACCTCATCGACCTGTTCCACGGCGCGCGCCATCCAGTGCATCGCCGCCTCGGCCTCCTTCTGCTCGGTGATGTCCATGGCGATGCCGGTCACGCCGAAGATCTGCCCATGCTCGTCGCGCATGGGGCTGGTGATGGTCCGCATCTGGCGCGTCTGGCCTCCGAACGTC
>DATFUW010000197.1:0-4412 GCA_035260605.1 Thermoanaerobaculia bacterium
GGACGCGGCGTACGCCACCGACTATACCGACAAGACCACGCCGTCCCAGTACTCGCGCCGCGGGCGGACGTTCGATTATCAGGGGACCAACCGCGACCGCATCGTCAGCGACGACGACGATGTGGCCTCGCCCTCGACCGGCTACCTGTGGGACCTCGCCGTGCGCAAGGGGATCTCGCTCCGCGATTACGGCGAGTTCGTCGTCGAGGGGAAGACCCTCGGATTACAGCGGGCGTCCGTCGGGACGAAGACGGCACTCGTCGGCCGGACCGCGCCCCAATACGTCGGCTGGAATCTCGACGTTCCCGACCAGCGACGCGCCGACGCCTGGCTCGCAGAATTCAACCAGTACGTGGCCAACGGCAACCTCCCGGCCCTGGAGATCATGTCGCTGCCGAACGACCACACCGCGGGCGCGTCAGCCGGCAAGCCGACGCCGCGCGCCTACATGGCGGACAACGATCTGGCGCTGGGACGCATCGTCGCCGCGCTGTCGCACTCGCGCTACTGGCGCGACACGGCCGTTTTCGTCCTCGAGGACGACGCACAGGACGGCCGCGACCACGTCGATTCGCATCGCTCCGTGCTGCTGGCGATCTCCGCATACAACGCTGGCGGCGTCGTGCACCGCTTCGTGAACACCACCGACGTCATCGACACGATCGAGGAGATCCTCGGACTCGACTCGATGTCGCAGTTCGATCACTTCGGGCGGCCGTTGCGCGACATCTTTCATTCCACCGCGGATCTGCGGCCGTATGACGCACTCACGCCGGCGATCGATCTGAACGAGAAGAACCCGCCCAAAGGAGAAGCGGCGAAGGACTCGGCACGGCTCGACTTCTCGAAGCCCGACGCGGCGGACGTCGATCTGTTCAATCACGTGCTGTGGCGGACGATCAAAGGCGACGTCCCGTATCCGGCGGAGAAGCGCGCGCCGAGAGGGGCCATCGGCAGATAGTTCCCAGTTCACGCCCACGCGCGGGGGCGCTCGTCGATGGCCGACACGGCGTCGAGCACCGCGGCGGTATAGATTGGTTCGGCCACGCTGAGAACCAGCGGTCTCTTTTCCGTCTTCACGGTGACCGTGCCGGCGTCCGGGTGTGCGACGACGTCGAACTGCAGCGGAATGGGGAGCTCCACCCGCTTCTTCGACTCGACGATCAGCCGCTTGTTGGTCACGTGGACCGTCCCGCGGTCGCTTTCGGTCTGCAGGTAACACGACTCGTTGAATCCGACGGGGAACGTGCAGCGGCCGCGCGTCAGTTTGAGATCGCGGACGCGGTGGAACTGCTCGACCGCGCTCGTTTCCTCCGGCAGCTCCGAAGCGCCGAGCCGCCGGCGAAGCGCTTCGGCCTCGGGCTGGCGGCCGGCGGCGAGCAGATGCCACACGACGGTGCGGACCATGTCCGCCTTCACGCCGGCGATGTCCTCCGGTCTGAGCCCGGCGGCACGCCCAGCCCGCTCGACACACTCGGCGACACGGCCGTCGCGCGCGAGCTCCTCGAATCCCATCAGCAGCACCGTCCGTCGGGCGGCGGGCGCCCAGATCTCATACGGAAGCGTGAGGCGGTCGCGCTCCCGCTCGAGTGCCGCGAGGTCCTCGCGCGCGTGTCCGAGCGCCGTCGTGTAGGCGGCGAGCAGCTCGCCGTTCCGCTTCTCTTCCGCCTCGCGCTCGGCGCGTTCCCGTTCCTCCTGCCGGCGGATCCGGCGTCTGCGCTGCAGCGTCCGGAGAATCGGGACGACGATCATCGCTGCACCGAGGACGATCTCCACCCATCCCTGCGGCCCCTTCCGCACGGTCACGGCAATGCCGAGAAGGATGAAGACGAATCCGAGGAGCATCAGGGCAAGGAGCGCCCAGTCTCGCCTGCTCTCCGGCTTCATCGACCGCAGGAAAGGAATGGTCGTGATGCCCGAGTGCACCGGAAGCGACGGCCCGGCGAACCGATCGTGGCCGCCGAAAAAGAATCCGTCGCCTCGCCGGAGGTACTCACCGTTCGGCCCGGTGAGCAGGTTCGGCTCGCCCTCGTCCGGAACCGCCGCAAGGGATGGCGTCACACCGAAACTGATCGATCCGAGGGGAAGTCGTTTTTCAACGTAAAACGTCATTGCTGCTGGTCAACCAGCCTCTGCTCACTTCATGCCTGCCGCAGCGAATCAATGGGCGGCGTCACTCACGCAAGGTAGCGGCGCCGGTGGAACGCCGATGCTCGCCGAAGCCTTGGTTTGCTGGAGCAGCGGGCCCGGGAATCGAGTCGAAGGACAAGTCAACCCGCCCGAGCCAGTGCGTTTCCTCCGCGCCATCGCCGCGTCGCGACGGCTCCTGCGCCTAGTCGCCCGGCATCTGACTTTGAAGGTTCAACAACGAGCGGCGTCCAATTCTTGGCGATTCGCGTTCATCGCAAAGTCTCCAGATAGGCGGCCATGTCGCTCGCGTCCCGCGGCGTCACGCCGAGGTTCGGCATCGACGTCCGGGGCGCGAGGGCCGGTGGATTCTGCAGCCACTGCACGAGCTTATCGGGCGTGTTCGGGACGGTACCGGCGAGGGTGGGCCGCGAGGCGAGGTGCCGCAGCGAGGGGCCGACCATGCCGTGCGCTCCGGGGAAGCCGGGGATCTCGTGACACGACGCGCAGCCGTAACGGTCGATGGCCGCTTTGCCCCGGACGGGATCGCCGAGCGCGGGATGGCGCTCGGCGCGATGACAGGCGAACGAGAAGGCGAGCAGAACGATGGCCGCAAAACGGATCAATGCGACTCCTCGCGCGCGAGGATGGTGCAGGTGCGAAACGGCACCTCGACATTCGCCTGCTGCAGAGGCTGCTTGATGGCCAGGATGACGCGATCGCGCATGACCAACTCCTCCAGTTTCCGAGTTCGAGCGCCAGTACTTCCGGCTTCGGGTCGGCGGCAACGTCTTCGATATCGCGAATCGCGCCGAGGAGCAATCCCCGCACCCGGTCGATGTCTTCGCCGTAGCCGACGTTCAGGTCGTATTGCGTCCGGCGCGTCGGTGTTGACGATCACGGCGTTGGTGAACAGATCGGAATCGGCAAACCGCCGATCAGGACCAGGCCGTGAACGAGCCGTCCGAAGGCGATGCGGGCGTCGCGCGACGGGGTCTTTCCGGCGGCGAAGCGCATGGCCGTCCGCCGGACCAGAAAGCCGGATGAGATATGACATCGCGAAGGCGACGATCACCGGCACGAAACGCGGCGTGAATCGTGCCGCGCCCTGCATGAGTTTCAGCGCCGTCTGCCAGGTCTGCTGAAGGAAGGTCTGCCTCAGAGGTCCTCGCCGTGGCCACCGGCGACGACCTGCGCGTGATTCAGTGCGGCCACCAGGGCGACGCCGCCGATGATGTTCCCGATCAGCGCCGGGATGATGTAGCTGCCGAAGCACTCCGTCCAGGCGATGTGATGTCCGAGCGAGAGGTACATCACCGGGATGGCGCCGGCGATCACGTGGCTGAAGGCACCGAGGCCGACGAGCCAGGTCAGGATGATGATGACCCAGACCCGCGCCGATTCGGCGAAGGGGAGGAGCCACACCATCAGGGCGATCAGCCATCCGGCGAAAACCCCGCGGACGAGCGTGGCGCCGAATGAGCCGCGGAGCGACTCCTCGCCGATCCGCAGGAAGGCGTACTGGACGCCGTCGTCGAAGGCCACGGTCTGCGCCGCCATGGCGAACAGCAGCGCGCCGGCGAGGTTCGACAGGAGCACGGTGATCCAGAGCCTAGCCACGTTGCGCACGTGGCTGGCGTCGCGCCTCGTGAGGAGGGGCAGGATGACGGTCAGCGTGTTCTCGGTGAAGAGCTGCTGGCGGCCGAGGATGACGATGAGGAATCCGAGACTGTAGCCGAAGTTGACGATCAGCGGACTCCAGACGGTGTCGGGCAGATGAGCGCGGAGGAGCCCTTCGCCGACCATGGAGAAGCCCATGGACAGGCCGGCGGCCAGACCCGACCAGGCCAGCGCCGCGGTGGGGCGTTCCAGTTCGTCGCGTCCTTCATTGAGGATGGCGCGGTAGACGACCGCACCGGCGGGGGAGGCGCGATGTTCCGCCTCTTCCTGCTGTTTCTCTGCGTCGGCCATGAGGCGGCGCTGCTGCAAGAAGCGGGTCCGGCTGAATTCGTCTGGCCCGCCGATTGCTTTTCGAGACGCGCAACCGCAGCCGCAGTACGACTTTCAGCAGGTGAGGAGGAGACGTGCAGTTCACCATCGAGGCTCGGGAGCTGACCATCGGATGGACACGCAGGATTGCCGAACCAGGGGCAAACCGGACGATCGTCGAGGCACCGGACGCAAATGATGCCATTGCACAGTTTGTGCGCGCGAACGACTCGGAGCTCGTCAGCTTCCTGAAGCCGGCCGAGGGGCGGGAATCGATCGCCACCGTCCGGAAAAAC
>DATFUW010000198.1:0-2419 GCA_035260605.1 Thermoanaerobaculia bacterium
CACCGACGGGAACGACGGCACCAACTCGATCTCCGAAGCCTTCGGATTGACGACGTAGAGATCGCCGCCGAATCCAGACTCCCGCAGGTTGCGGACGATTTCATTGCCGAGTTGTCCCGGCCGCCGGCTGGCGCCGATCACGGCGATGGAACGCGGTTCGAAGATCGGCCGCATGGAAGCCCAGGCCGCCTTCTGGGACCGCTCCGCGGCGCGCGCCTCGAACCCCGGCGTCTGCTCGATCGGAAAGAAGACGCGCACCACCCCTTCCTCCGAGCGGCTGACGACGTCGAAGCCGGAGCGCAGGAAGACGTCGAGCATCGCTCGGTTGTCCCAGAGCGTCTCCGCCTCGAACGATTCGATTCCGTTGGCCCGTGCGGCCTCGGCGAGTTTCTCCAGCAGCTTCGTGCCGATGCCGTGGCCCTGCATGTCGTCGCGGATGGCGAAGGCCACCTCCGCCACCTTCGGATTGCCCGGCGAGGAGAAGTAGTGCGCCACGGCCACGATCTGCCCCGACAGCTCGCCCACCACACCGAACTCGCGCAGGTAGTCGACGTCGGCCGGCGAGCCGGCCAGCGCCGCTTCCGGCGTGCGCGTATCGAAGAAGCGGAAGTGCAGCGAATCGGGCGAGAGGCGCGTGTAGAACCGGATCAGGTCTTCACGGTCCTCCGGACGGACCGGCCGGAGCCGCAGCGTGCGGCCGGTGCGCAGGACGACGTCGGACTCGAAGTGTGCGGGATAGGCGATCTCCATCAGCATGGGGCGGTCAGACTACCGCAATCGCGCGGCCGGTCAGTTCGTACAAGTAGCGGGCCAGGTCCTCATTCGAGAAGTCGTCCCAGCCGCGGCACGTGTCGCGCTCCATCTGCTGGACGTCGCAGGCGATCGGCAGGTCGTCCACTTCCTGACGGGCGAGCTGCCAGCGATTGGCGATCTCTTCCAGCTCTTCGCGGCTCATTCCCGGCTGCTTGCGGTAGATCCAGTTGTAACGGCGCTTCAACTCGCCGTCGCCGTAGCGCGCGAAGCCGCGACAGAAGAACCCCTTGTCCGCCGCCACGCGGCAGGCCGACCTATCGCTGTCCGTGAGTTTGAGGAGCTCCGCGCGGACGAGATCGATGGCCTCGTCCCGGGGGACCGACTGGGGCTTCGGCTGAGTGCGCGACATGGAAGAAAACCTCCATGCGCATCATCGCTTTGGCGTGAACTTCGCGCCGTATCGCGCTTCACACGGCCATGTGATGAACGTCACGCTGCTCTCGAAAGGTCGTGACCAGCAGGGCGGTCGAGGCCACGAGAAGATACGGTGAGGAGAGCACGCCGGGCATCAGCTTTCCGAACCAGATCGAAGCGGCGATGTGCTGCGCACCATTCAGCAGCATGATCGCGCCATACGGCCACGCCAGGTACCGGAGGCGCGCTTCGCCGCGAAAGGCGAACGGCGAAACGATGGCCGCCAGAAGAATCCCTGCTATCGATCCCCACATATTAATGGATGCGTGCGTCGCGTCACGGCGCCGTGTGACGGCCATCATGGGCCGAAGTTCTTCACCGCGGTTCACTGCTCGCAGTATCCGAAGGCTGGTTCCGGTGGCCGGGTGAGGGGCACCATCGGTCACCGGCCAGTCAGCGGACGCGAAAAGGGGAACATGCTGAAACCGGTCGAACTGGAAATCGAGCTCTTCTGCCGAGGAATGCGCATCGATCCGTCGTGTCACACCGACAGCGATGCGCGGCGCATCAGCCGGACGCGTGCCGGGCTCGGCTCCGGCCTGGAGATCGTGATTCCCTCCAGACCGAAGCACATCTGGGTCAACGTTCCGGTCGTCGAACGCTTCGCGCAGCACTCGCCCTTCCTGCTCCACTTCGGCGAGGGGAAGTATTCGGTCGCCGACACGCGGATCGGCACGGAGTACGCGGTCGAAATCCCGCCGGAACCGGAGTGGTATTCGCGGACGACGGCAGGCGGCACGACGATGAGCCGCGTCGGCGTGCTGCAGGGAAACTACCTCGGGATCTATGTCTCGAACCGCTGCCTGTACTGGACGTGGTCGCCCTCGCTGGCGTGCAAGTTCTGCACGACGGGGGCGAATGTCGGCGCGGCGGAAGAGTCGCGCAAGAAAGTGGAGGATGTGGTGGAGGTAGCCCGCGCGGCGCGCGAGGAATCGCACTCCGTCTTCACGCACTTCAACACCGGATACCACTACGAGGACCGCCCCGAACGCGAGATCATCCACGGGCTGCGGCAGTGCGAGCCGTTCGTGCGCGCGGTGCGGAACGAGGTCGGCGGATTCATCGGCGTGCAGGCCGTTCCCGTCCCGCGCTCGAGCTGGCACGAGTACGAGGCGCTGATCGAGGCGGGGACCGATCACTTCTCGTTCTGCTACGAATTCGAGGACCCCGAGGTCTTCGCCCGGATCTGCCC
>DATFUW010000199.1:0-3624 GCA_035260605.1 Thermoanaerobaculia bacterium
AGGACGTCGTGATCGAGGTCCCGCGCAGCGCGAACGCGCCGCCCGGGTCGCGCCGGTCGATCTCGTACGACGTCGCTCCGCTCACCGCGCTCCAGGTGACCCGCACCTGCGTGCTCGTCGTGGCGGTGGCATTCACTCCGGCCGGTGCAGCCGGCGGCGTTTCGCCCTGAAAATCGGGACATCCGGCGCCGAATTCGAGCGCGCCTGTCGACGGATAGCGCACCGCGTGCTGCGACGAGTCGACGAACGAGAAGAAGTACGTGTGACACGCCGCCGTCACGCCGCTGACCGTCGCGCTGAACGCGCCGTTCGCCGCGGTGCCGCGGCCGCGCGTCATCGCCGCCGACACGCCGTCGAGGACGACCGCGGCGGAGACCGGTCCGCCGCCGGCGAGGTCGTACCAGTTCGCCCAGAACTCGACCGCGTTGTCGTTCGAGGTCGCGTCCCGCACGTGACCCTTTGCCGTCCAGTGCGATCCCGAGGGAATCTTCGGAATGGCCCCGCCACCGCCGAAGTCCTGCGTCCAGTAATTGAAGTACGGCGAGCCGGTGACCTGCGCGTGACCGACGCCGAGCGCCGGACCGTTCGTCAGGATGTTGTAGCGATGACCGTTCGCCGGCGTGAAGCCGCACACGCTCGTGTTCGCGACCTCGTAGAGCCATGCATAGAACACCTGGTGCGGCGTGCCGTAGGCGGGAAAGATGTTCTCACCGGAGAAGCCTCCGCCGAAGAGGCCGACTCGCACGTCCGCCGACGTCGTCCCGCTCGCGCTGCACGACGAGGCGACGGAGCCGTCGGACGAGCCGGGAAAACGGCTGTCGATGTCGGTGAAGAGCACGCACGGCGTGTCGTGCCCGTTGAACGGGAACATTCCCATCGACAGGGAGTGGAACCGTGCGGATTGATTGAGATCGTAGTTCCAGACCAGCGGGGCCACGGAGGAGTAACACGCCGCCTCGAGGCACTGCCCCGGCGGACAGGCCGCGAGCTCGGTCGCCGGATCGACGCGGGCACGGTTCGTCAGCTCGGCCACCGCGCGCTCCTCCCAGTTCGGAAATGTGCCGTTCGGTTCGCCGTAGTTCGCCGCCGGCGTCAGATGCTGCGCCGCCAGCGGCGAAACGAGGACGAGGGACACGAAGAGCGCGATCGAGAAACACATGGTCGGGAACCATCGTAGCGGCCGCCATCCGAAGCGATTGCGATGCGAGTCACAGAATCGATGCCGAGCGTCACCGGCCGTGCCGCCCTCGAGTCTCTTTGCATGGACTGAAGCGAGGGTCAGGAGCGTTCGAACGTTCCGTCCACCACCGCCACGAAGTTCCGCTCCTCGCGAACGATCAGCCGGCGGCTCTGTGCGAACTCGAAGTTCGTTCGCCCCTCGGCATCCTCGCGGAGGCGCGCGCGGTAGGACTCGTAGGCGGCGAGCGACTGGAAGGCGATCAGCCCCCAGGCGACGTCGTTCGTCCCTTCGTGCGGCAGGAAATAGCCGATCAGGTGACCGCCGCAGCGGGGAATGATCGCCCCCCAGTTGCGCGCGTACTCCGCGAACGCCTCCCGCTGGAACGGGTCGATCTGATAGCGGATGATGCAGACGATCTTCATCGATCTTCCTCCGGCCACACAGGATGCCATGGCCACGGCGTACATACTTCGTTTATGATCAAAGCATGGATGTCGATGCCGGGGCTGCACGGATCGCGGCGGCCATCGGCGAGCCCGGCCGGGCGCGCATGCTCTACTGTCTGCTCGACGGCCACGCGCGGACGAGCACCGAGCTGGCGATCGTCGCCGGCGTGAGCCCGTCGACCGCCAGCGTGCATTTGAAACGGCTGGAGCGCGAGGGGCTGATCCGCTCCGCAGCGCAGGGAAGACACCGCTACTACACGCTCGAAGGGCGCGACGTGGCCCGGCTGCTCGAGCGATTGAGCGTCCTCGCCGGCGGCGTGACGCGCCCGTTCGTCCCCGCCACGCCCAGCGGGCTTCGCGCGGCGCGCACCTGCTACGACCACATCGCCGGCGCCCTCGGCGTCGCCCTGCACGATCGGATCGTCGCCCTGCGCTGGCTGACGCCGCATCGGCCCGACGGCGAAGCCGCGTACGCGGTCACCCCCGCCGGGAACCGGGCCTTCGCGGCCCTCGACATCGACCTCGCCGCGCTCCGCGCGCAGCGCCGCCGCTTCGCCTACGCCTGCCTCGACTGGAGCGAGCGGCGCCCGCACGTCGGAGGGGCGCTCGGCGCAGCAATTCTCCATCTCGCGATCCGCCGCAAGTGGGTGGTACGGGAGCTCGACAGCCGCGCACTGCGCCTCACGGGCGCCGGCCAGCGCGAGATGGCCCTCCGTTTCGGCCTCTCCGCGTGAGGCGGCGGCGCACCGGTGCGCGCTCTGCGACCGACTCCAGGGATGACACGCGGCCTTCCCCGCGCTGACGAGCCGCCGAAGCTGCTACTGTCGCAGTGCCTCCAGGTGCCAGTGCCATGCCGCGGGGCTGACTGTGCTTGTGTCGTCCATCGTCCGCCCGTTTCCGCTCACCCGCAGCCATCGCGTGTTCGGAATCCCCGGCAGGAAGGGCTGGGCGGGCACCGTCCACCACGGAAAGGCGGAGGAACCTCCGCAGACGCTCAGCAGCGGACTGACCCCGGCCCCGACATACGTCCCGTGGGCCGGGTTGTCGGGCGGAAGAAAGTTGTACAACGTCAGGCTGGCGGTGCCGAGGGTTGCGCTCCCGGAAGCGTTGCATCCCTGCGCCGACACGGACCAGGTGAGACCGCCCTCGGCCGAGAAATGGATGAACGGCGGTCCGCTCGACTGGTCGGGTTTGAACGTCACGTCCGCCGTGGTCATGACTCCGGGGCTGGAGAACGAAACCGTCCCCTTCCATTGCGCGCAGGCCACGTTCGAGACGAACAGGAACGGCGGCAGGCCGGGCGGTTTGAGCTTGCGCGAGCGATCCGCGAACTCGCTGTTGGAAATGATCAGCACGAGTTCGTCGATCCGCTCGGCCAGATTGTCGCGGCAATAGGCGACGTAGGGCCTCGACGTCCAGTCCTCCTGCGTCCACGCCTCACCCCTGCGGATCAGAGCCGAGACGTGCGCACCTTTGATCTCGTCGTTGCCGGCGGCGTCGTTCACATATTGCGGACCGATCGCGCCGCCGCTGATGTCGCGCTCCGCGAGCTTTGTCGTCACTCCATTCCAGAAGACGACGGAAGGATTCGGGGCACCCGAGAGGTCCAGGTCGTAATAGATCGCCGATGTGTGCGGCAGCTCGTAGTCCAATTCATGGATGGTGATGTCGCTCGTCGCGGCCATGACCTTCGCGTCGTCGAGCGTCGCGCTGTATGTGATCTTGTCCCAGTTCTTGTAGTCGTCGACCGGCGGCTTGTTCCAGTTGCGCTTCGCGAACTCGGGCCACACGGCGTCGAGTCCGCCGGGAAGAGCATGATCGAGCGCTTCGATGGCCGGTTCCCTCGCGCAGTTCTCCCACGCCACTCTGACGAAGTCGGCGTTCCCCGTGCTGTGCCAGATGTAGAACGGCAGCAGATACGTGCTGTAGCCGTGATAGGGCCTGAGGGGATCTTCGTGGATGTCCAGCTGGATCTTCCGATCCTGCATGTACTTCGAG
>DATFUW010000200.1:0-7427 GCA_035260605.1 Thermoanaerobaculia bacterium
TACAACGCGCGCGACCTCGCCGTCGTCCGCGCGCAGTCGCGGGGCATTCCGGTCGTCCTCGGGTCGGCGACGCCGTCGCTCGAATCGCGCGAAAACGCAGCGCGGGGAAAGTACACGCTCCTGAGAATGACGAAGCGGGTCGAAAGCAGACCGTTGCCCGAAGTCGAGGTGATCGATCTGAGGAGCCAGCGGGCCGAGAAGGAGGACAAAGGCTTCGTCATTTTCAGCGCTCCGCTGCGCGAGACGTTGCGGAGGACGTTCGACGCCGGCGAGCAGGCGATCATCCTGATGAACCGCCGCGGCTACGCGCCGTATCTGCTCTGCCGCGAGTGCGGTCACGAGTTCCGCTGCCGCGATTGCAGCGTGACCATGACCGTGCACCGCCGCGAAGGTCTCCTCATCTGCCACTACTGCGGACTCCGGACGCTGATTCCGGCGAAGTGTCCGCTCTGCAGCGGCGAAGTCCTGCAGCCGATCGGCTTCGGTACGGAGAGGGTGGAGGAGCGCTTCCGCCGCGATTTTCCCGATGTCGCCGTCGACGTCCTCGACCGCGATTCCACCCGGCGCAAAGGAGCGCTGGTGAAGATCCTCGACCATTTCCGCACCCAGAAGACCCAGGCCCTGATCGGCACGCAGATGTTGAGCAAGGGCCACCACTTCCCGAATGTGACGCTGACCGCCGTCCTCAGTGCCGACTCCATCCTCGGCTATCCCGATTTCCGCTCCGCCGAGAAGACGTTCTATCTGCTCACCCAGGTCGCCGGGCGGGCGGGGAGGGGAGAGTCGCGGGGGAGGGTCGTCATCCAGAGTGCGTTCCCGCAGCACTACGCCATCCAGCACGCGCTGCGGCACGATTACGAAGCCTTCTTCGCATCGGAGATCCAGTTCCGCCGGACTTTTCACTATCCGCCGGTGACCTCGATGATCGCCATCGTCTTCCGCGGCGCGGACCTGACGTCGGTCGAGCGCGCCGCGTCGGCCGTCGGCGGCGTGCTCGAGCCGCTGCTGGCCAGGCTCTCGGGCACGCGCATGCAGGGCCCCGCTCCGGCCCCGCTGGCGCGAATCAAGGGCGTCTTCCGCTACCAGATCCTGCTGCGCTCGCCGCACCGCACCGCGCTTCGAAACGCGGTGGACGCGGTGATGCGGGACCGGACGTTTCACGCGGTCGACGTTGCCATCGACGTCGATCCGATCAATATTCTGTAGTGTCGATGAACCATGGCCTCCGCCCAGATCGTTTTTCTTACCCTGTTTCTCGGTCTCACCTCCGGTCTACAGCCCGTAGAGTTGCACGTCGAAGGTCCGGTGCAATCGGTGCGGATCCTCGTCGGCGGTCACGAGGCGGCGAAGCTCGACGGGCCGCCGTGGCGCGCCAGGGTCGATTTCGGGCCGCTCGCGCCGGCGGAGCTGACGGCGGTCGCGTACGACGCCGCCGGGACTGAGATCGCGCGCGCGTCGCAACTGCTGAACCTCCCGCGCCCGACGGCCGAGTTCGAGATCGGGCTGGAACGCGACGGAACCGCAGCGGTTCTGCACTGGCATCACCTCATGGGATCGAAGCCCCGGCAGGCGACGATGAGCGTCGACGGCTCGCCGCTGGCCGTCGACTCGGATTGGCGCGCCACACTGCCGAAGCTCGATCCGCTCATGCCACATGTCCTCTCGGCGGAGATGCGCTTCGCCGATGGGTTCGTGGCGCGTAAGGAGATGGTCATTCAGGGACTGCGCTCCGACTCGACCGGAACGGAGCTCACTCCGGTGATGCTGTGGCAGAAGGCGAACGAGAAGGCAGCGGATCCGGCCGGCTGCTTCACCGCCGCCGGCCGCGCCGTGCACGTCTCTGCGATCGAGAAGTCGCCGGCGCGCATCTTCCTCGTGCAGGAGCCGTTTCCCGGAAAGGCGATCGACACGTATCACGTCCTCTGGTCGGAGCGGCAGCCCGGCGGCATCCGCGACCGCGATCCGCTGGGCCGCGACACCAGCGCGCGGATCCAATGGCCGATCGCCCGGAACTTCGGCGGCGGCGGAGCGGATGCCGGTTCGAGCACACTCTTTCCCCGCTCTCCCGATCTTCCGGGGAACCGCGGCGGCATGCTCTGGCTGCTGACGCGGAGCTTCGAGGACCGCACGCGGATCGACGATCCGCGCCGCTTCGCCGATGCGGTCGCGGTCGCGGGGTTGAATGCCACAGCCGGAGGGTTCCGGCGGGCCGTCGTCCTCGTCCTCGGCGATCGCAGGGACACCAGCCATTACGATCCGCGTTCGGTGCGGCAGTACCTCGACTCGCTCGGCGTGCCGCTCTTTGTCTGGTCTCTCACCGGTGCGAGGCCGGATCTCGCCGGATCTTGGGGCGCGGTCGACGACATCTCCACGACCGGGAAGCTGCGCGAGGCGACCCGGCGGCTGCAGCAGGTGCTCGACTCCGAGCGCGTGGTCTGGTTGGCTGCAGATCCGATCACCGCACTGCACGTGCAGGCCGACGAGCGCTGCGGCGTGGCCATGGGCGCCGTTCAGCCGACGAGATAGAACGTGACCTGAATGTCGATCCCCAGCGTTCCCGCCAGGGCGAGCAGGTCGGCGGGAAAGCGCGCGCCGCGGCTGGCGATGGCATCCTGAGGCACGGCGAATTCGAGCACGACGCTCTCCACGCCGGAGAATCGTCGCAGCCGTTCCAACTCGACGCGATTCGCTTGCAGGAAGGCCAGCACCTCGGCGCCATGCACGTCGGCCGAGGTCTCGCCGGAACAGACCACGAGGTTGAACCCCGAGAGGGTGTGCGGTCCGCGGCTCGCGGGTTTCCGGCGCTGTCCCTTGCGGTAGACCACCGGCGGGCGGAGCGAACTGGCCTTCAGGAAGGCGTCGACGTCGAAAGCAGCGCCCGAAGCGCGCAGCACGCAACCGGCCATCGGGTCACGCCAGCGCCTTTTCGGGCATGGGCTCCTGGAGCACGACCAGCCCTTCGAGCAGCCGTTCGTCGATGCGCGGATCGATGGCGCGCAGGAGTTCGGTCAGGCGGTGGACGCGATCGATGACCGCCAGCAGTGCGCCGTAGAGCGGCTCGGCCTTCGAGCGCTCGAACGTCTGAAATGGATAGCGACGCCCGAACAGGATTCCGTCGATGGAATTGAGCGCGGCGAGCGCGTTGCCGAGCGTGGCATCGATCCGCGCTCCGAGGTCCGACGGCCCCTGCGTCGCGGCACGTCCGTGCCGCGCCGTTTCGGCGATGCGTTCGATACAACGGCAGAGCGCGCGAAACTCGGCCTCCGGGGCGTTGCGCCGGCCGTCGCCGCCCGATGCCGCATTGAACGATGACAGCAACAGATGGATCCTCCGCCGCAGGTCGACATCGAGTTTCCAGACGATCCACTCCACGGACGGGACGTGCCGCATCCGCTCGTTTTTCCCCCACGTTTCGAGCAGCGTTTTGGGCGCGGGCGGCTGGGGGATTTCCGCCGGCTCAGCTGTGATGGTTTCGCTCATTTGTGTTAGCGTGCCCGCCGATGAGCAGCGATCCAACGCAGTTCGACGAACCGATCGTCGCCATCCGGCGGGAGATCGAGGAACTGGCCTCCGGCGAGGGCGCCGATACGGCCAAAATCGACGAATTGCAGCGAAAGCTGACCAAAGTAGCCACTGAAATCTACTCCAAATTGACTCCCTGGCAGAAGACTCTCGTGGCCCGACACCCCCAACGCCCCTACACACTCGACTTCATCGGGGCCCTTTTCGGAGAGTGGACCGAGGTCCACGGCGACCGCAAATTCGGCGACGATCCTGCCATCGTCGCCGGACTGGCGCGCTTTCGAGGGCAGCCCTGCGCCGTCATTGGACACCAGAAAGGTCGGAACACCAAGGAGAAGGTTCTCCGCAATTTCGGACAGCCGCGCCCGGAAGGATTCCGCAAGGCGCTGCGCGTGATGCGCCTGGCGGAGAAATTCAAGCTCCCGATCTTCACCTTCGTCGATACGCAGGGAGCTTATCCGGGCGTCGGCGCGGAGGAGCGCGGGCAGGCGGAGGCGATCGCCGTGAATCTGCGCGACATGGCCTCACTGCAGGTCCCGATCATCGTCAGCATCATCGGGGAGGGAGGGAGCGGCGGCGCGCTGGCCATCGCTGTCGGCGACCGCGTCTACATGCTGGAGCACGCTGTCTACTCAGTGATCTCGCCGGAAGGATGCGCGGCGATCCTGTGGAAGAACTCCGCATCCGCGGCCGACGCGGCGGCGACGATGAAAATCACCGCGCAGGATCTCAAGAAGCTCGGTGTCATCGACGAGATCGTCCCCGAACCGCTCGGCGGCGCGCACAGCGATCCGAAAAAAGCCGCCGACCTCCTCGCCCCGGTGCTCGAACGGGGGCTGAAGGAGCTGCTGAAGATCAAACCCGCTCTACTCCCTGAAGAGCGCTATGACAAGTTTCGTAAAATGGGCGTGTTCGAGAAAGGATGAACCGCAACGAGCGACGATGAACCCCTCGCGGCTCCGGCCGTTCATCGTCCACGGCTCGGCGCTCCACACGTGCCCATCCACGACTCCTGGGTCCTTCCCGCCTCGCCCGGCCCGCCCGTCCACGCCATCCATCCCATCCTGAGCGGCATCCTGGTGCAGCGGGGGATCGGGACGGAACAGGAATTCCGGCGGTTCATCGCGCCGGAACTCGCCGATCTGCACGACCCTTCGGGGATCCACGGGATCGACGCGGCGTGCGCGCGGATCGAACGCGCCGTGCGCGATCGTGAGACGGTGCTCATCTACGGCGACTACGACGTCGACGGCGTCACGTCGATCGTCATGCTGCAGACCGTCCTCGGACTCCTCGGCGCCGAGGCCGCGCACGTCGTCCCGCACCGGCTGGTGGACGGTTATGGGTTGAAGATGGAGGTGCTGGAACGCGTGCTCGTCGAGCGCGACGTCCGCCTGGTCATCACCGTCGACTGCGGCATCACCAGCGTCGAGCCGGTGCATCGGGCGATCGAACGCGGCATCGACGTCATCATCACCGATCACCATCTCCCGCCGGGCGTGTTGCCGGACGCCGCCGCGGTGCTCAATCCGAAGCAGCCCGGGTGCGCGTATCCGTTCAAGGAGCTGGCGGGCGTCGGCGTGGCATTCAAACTCTGCTGCGAGCTGATCCGGCGCGCGGGGAAGAGGATCTCGATCGAGTCCCTGCTGAAGATCGCGGCAATCGGGACGGTGGCCGACGTCGCGCCGCTCGTCGGCGAGAACCGCACCATTGCCTGGCTGGGGCTCCGCGGCCTGGCTGACCCGCGCAATCCCGGCCTGCGGACGCTGCTGCGGCGCCTCGGCCTGCTCGGGCGCCCCTTGCGCTCCGCCGATGTCGGCTTCCGCATCGGTCCGCGGATCAATGCCGCCGGGCGTCTCGCCTCCGCCGAAACGGCGATCGATCTCTTCCACGCCGCCGACGACGAGACCGCGTGGGAGCTCTGCGGGGAGCTCGACCGAATGAATGCCGAACGGCAGATGGTGGAGCTCGAGGTGCGGAGCGAGGCCGAGGAGCAGGTCGCCGCGCTGGCCGGCGGCAACGTCCCGCACGTCCTCATCCTCTCTGGCGAACGGTGGCACAAGGGCGTGCTCGGCCTCACCGCGGGACGGATCGCGCAGAAGTATCACCGCCCGACGCTGATGATCTCGGTGGAAAACGGACATGCCGTCGGATCTGCGCGCAGCATCCCGACGGTCGATCTTCACGGACAGCTCGCCTCGGTGGGCGATCTGTTCACCCACTTCGGAGGACACGAATTCGCCTGCGGGTTCGCGCTTCCTTCAGAACGGCTCGCGGAATTGCGGGAGCGGCTGGGGGAGCGCTTCGCGGCGATCGATCCGCGGCGCTTCCGCCGCGACGCATCGATCGACGGGGTGCTCTCGCTTGCTGAGATCGACCGCCCATTCGCCGAGGCTCACGAGACGCTGCAGCCGTTCGGTGCGGGGAACCCGCAGCCGCTCTTCCTCTCCCGCTCGGTGCGTGTGCGGTCTCGCAGGAGTTTCGGCGAGGACTGCTGCGAGCTGCTGCTCGAGGACGACAGCGGCAGCGCGAAGGCCGTCCGCTGGCCAGGGGAGAAGGCGCTCGATGCCGTGCTCGGCACGGGCTCGACCGCCGACCTGCTGTTTCATCTCGAGCCCGATGCGCACGCCCCGGCGGGGTGCCGGCTGACACTGCTGGACGCGCGGAATTCCATTGATTCGTAAAGAGTTACGACTCGCGTGCAGCGCACCATTCGCATCCTGCGCGTGGCGCTTCCGATCCTCTTCTTCGGGTTCGTCCTCCTCATCGCTTTCAGTTGGAATCGGGCGCGTACGCAGAAAGAGAAGGGCACCGCCGAACCGGTGACCTCGACCATCCGTCCGGTCGACAAACCGCAGCTCGAGTCCAAGTCGTTCGAGGACACGCAGACGATCGCCGGACGGCTGGCCGCGCGGATCCGCGCCAGGCGCGTGGTGGCCTTCCAGTCCGGATGGAACACGCTGGAGAACGTCGAGCTGACGATCTTCCGGCCGAACGGACTGACATACGACCTCGTCTGTCCACAGGCGCAGTTCAACAGTGAAACGAAGGAAGCCGACGCCAAGGGCGGCGTGAAACTCACCTCCACCGACGGAGTGGAGATCACCACGGCGGAAATTCACTTCGACGGCAACCGGCTGACGAATCACATCCCGGTGCAGTTCCGCGTCGACCGCTGGATCGGCAAGGCCGGGGCGCTCGACCTCGACGTCCAGGCGGAACGGTTGCGGCTTTACGAGAACCTCCACGCCACGCTGCAACCCGAGACGACGGCCGAGGCGCCGATGAACCTCCAGTCGAGCGATGGAATTTTCCGGCGTGCGGAAAACAGCGTCGACTTCAACACGAACGTGGTGATGACGCGCGCCGACGACCGCCTGACCGGCGACCAGATGACCGCGCGCTTCACTCCCGACCGCAAGTCGCTCACCGGGATGGAGGGGCGGGGACACGTCGACATCGTCATGGCCGCGGCCGGATCGCCCGGCTCCGGAAGGAAAGAGATCACCTGCGAGCATTTCTGGAGCGAGATGGCCAACGGCATCATGAGTGCGATCAACGCCGGAGGGGATCAGGGGCCGGTGCACGCGGTCATGGACGGGCCGCCCAAACGCGATCTCGATGCGAAGAACATCCGCGTCGGTCTGGCGAACCGTCAGGTGACCGACTTCCGCGCCGACGACAGCGTGGTGCTCAATGAGTTCGAGCCGGTGGCGCGACAGATGACCGCGGACCATCTCACGGTCTACTTCGATGCCCGCACACACCAGGCGGCCAGCGCGGTGGCCGATGGGAACTTCCACTATCGCGACCCCGACAACGATGCGCGTGCCGTGCGTGCGAACTACGACATCGCCGGCGACTCGCTGGTGCTGACTGCCTCGCCGGGGTTCCAGCCGTCGGTG
>DATFUW010000201.1:0-2326 GCA_035260605.1 Thermoanaerobaculia bacterium
ATCGGCGCCTCGAAGATCCCCAGGATCGTCGAAGTGCACATGAGGCGCCTGCAGTCGCAGGAACACCTGGCTCACGACGTCGCCGACACGATCGGGAAGATCCTCGAGCCGCGGGGCCTGGCGGTGTGGATGGGCGGCCTGCACATGTGCATGGTCATGCGCGGCGTCGAGCAGGAGTCGTCGTTCATGGAGACCAACGTCCTGCGCGGGGAGATGCTCAATGACGAGCGCACCCGCGAGGAGTTCATGTCCATCGTGAACCGCCGCGGCCAGCACTAGGGTCGGGGGTCAGGTCTTGAATTTGTGATTTTCCACCATGGGTAGAGGGACCGCTCTACTCCATGGAGAAAATCACAAATTCAAGACCTGACCCCCATCCATCAGGCGACGGGGGTGAAGCGGGTGAGGGCCATTTCGCGGATCTCCTGAATGTCCTCGCGGCGCGATACCGACAGCGGGATGGTGCTGTGGACGGCATCGATCAGCCTGGCCGTACTCAGCGGCTGCTTGTCCTGGAGCGAACGGTAAAGGGCGGAGATCACGACCTGCTCGAGCTCCGCTCCGCTGAAGCCGTCCGTGGCGGCGGCGATGGCTTGGAGGTCGAACGCGGCGGGGTCCTGCTTCCGCAGCCGCAGGTGGATGGAGAGGATCCCCTTGCGCTCCTCTGCGGTCGGAAGATCGACGAAGAAGATTTCGTCGAATCGACCTTTGCGCAGCAGTTCCGGCGGGACGGTCATCAGGTCGTTCGCTGCACCGACGACGAAGACTTCGGCGTTCTTCTCCTGCAGCCAGGTGAGGAACGATCCAAAGAGCCGCTTGGACAGCCCTCCGTCCGATTCGTCGCTGCCACCCTGCGAAAAGACCTTCTCGATCTCGTCGATCCAGAGCACCACCGGGGCCATCGAGCTGGCCAGCGTCGTGGCCTTGCGGAAGCTCTTCTTCGTCTCGCCGATGTACTTGTCGTACAGCCGGCCGGCGTCGAGTTTGAGCAAGGGCAGCTCCCACTCGCGTGCCACGAACTTCGCTGCGAGCGACTTGCCGCATCCCTGCACGCCGACGAGCAGGATGCCGCGGGGTGCCTCGAGGTTGATTGCGCGGGCCTCCGTGGAGAAGCCGACGCGGGCGCTGTCGAGCCACGACTTCAGCCGGGCGAAGCCGCCGAGCTCGAAATTGTTGCTGTCGACCGGGAAGAATTCGAGCACGCCCCCCTGCTCGATGAGCTCGCCCTTGCGCCGGATGATTGCATGCAGATCCTCGGCGGAAAGGCAGCCATCGCTGATGATCGCCTGCGCCACCACCTGCCGTGCCTGATTCAGCGTCAGTCCGGACAGCGCCCGCACGATGCGCTGCGCATCGTCGCGCGTCAGCTCCACACGCACCGGCTGACGCGCGCTGATGGCGTCGACGACTTCACGGATCATGGCCCGCAACTCCGACTCATCGGGCATCTGCAGATCGAACCGCACGGCGACGGCCTCGAGGTCTTGCGGGAGCTGGATCGGATTTCCGGTCAGCACGAGCGCGGAGTGTGTCGCCGTGAGCTTCTGCGCGAGTTCCCGCAGAGTGCGCGCGCTGTTCGCGTTCGACAGATGCGGCGCGAGGTCTTTCAGCATGATCACCGCGTCGAAATCGAACGCGGCGATGCTCTTGAGGGCCATCAGCGGATCCTGCGTCAGGTCCATCGTGGCCCCGCGCAGACGCTGCAGGCCGTCGGCCACCGACCATTCGTAGAACGGCAGCCGGAGATCGTTGGCCACCGCGATCAGCAGCGACCGGACCCGCTCCTCCTCGGCCGTCTCGATGGACAGGAGCGGGTGAAAGGACATCACGAGCGTCTTGAGCTCGTGCACGGCGCTTTGAACCGACATCCGCTGCAAGTGTAATCTGGTCCCGGCGCCTGCAATGCAACCTCCGCCCGCGCTGTTCCTCAGAGTTGAACCATGACCAAGAGCAGAGTCCTCAATGAAATCCGGGTCTTTCTCCTGATGCTCCTGGTGGTCACCTCGCTGCGATCGGCCCTCGCCGACTGGAACGACGTCCCCACAGGCTCGATGAAGCCGACGATCGAAGAGGGAGACCGGGTGGTGGTCAACAAGCTGGCGTACGACCTCAAGATCCCCTTCACCACCATCGAGCTGTGGAAGTGGGGCAATCCGAGACGCGGAGACATCGTGGTCCTCTTCTCACCGGTCGATGGCATCCGCCTGGTCAAGCGGGTGGTCGGCATCCCGGGAGACCGTGTGGAGATGCGCGAGAACCAGCTCTTCATCAACGGATTGGCCGCGAAGTGGCGGGAGATCGGCGCGGAGATGGACAGCGAGCAGGG
>DATFUW010000202.1:0-9745 GCA_035260605.1 Thermoanaerobaculia bacterium
AGGAGGAGACGGGCTTGCAGGCGGAGATCCTCAAGCCGCTCGACACCATCGAGTATTTCTTCCGCGCGGGCGAGACGTTGATCCGCAAGCGGGTGGACTTCTATCTGATGTCCCACACCGGCGGGACGCTGCAGCCGCAGCTCAGCGAGGTCGACGACGTCGAGTGGGTGGAGCTGAGCGAGGCGCTCCGGCGTGCGAGCTTCCCTTCCGAGAGGAAGCTGCTGGAGAGCGCGCAGCAGGAGCTCGCCGCGATCGCGAAGCAACCTTCGTCCGCGTCTTCGTAGCCGCCCGCTCCTCCCGCGCCAGGCGCGCGGCCAGTGTGGGCGCCTTACGCGCAGTCTTGCGGTTGCTCTCCCAGATCCGGTCGGCGCCGATGTCGTCGACGTCGAGGTCCGAGACGATCGACCGCGGCGCGAACTCGGTGATGTCGATGGTGTCGTTCGCGTACGCATCGCGGTGCTTGAGCAGCAGCCACTCGTTTCCCTTCGGCGAGCGTCCCTTGATCTTCACCAGCGCCCACTCGCCGAACAGCTTCTTGCCGAAGAGCCGGAACGTGAGCTTCCCCTGCGCGAGCGCGCGCACCGGATCGTCGCCCGGCTCGATGAATTCCCACTTTCCGGCGTCCCAGATGATCACGTTTCCCGCGCCGTAGTTCCCCTCCGGGATCATTCCCTCGAACGAGGCGTAATCGTAGGGATGGTCCTCGGTCATCATGGCCAGGCGCTTGACGGCCGGGTCGTACGACGGTCCTTTCGGCACGGCCCACGACTTGAGCACCTCTTCCATCTCCAGGCGGAAGTCGTAGTGGAGGCGCGAGGCATGATGCTTCTGGACCACGAAGATCGGCAGTTTCGATTTTCGTCTGGCCGCGGCGCCGGACGGCTCCGGCGTCGCGCCGAAGTCGCGCATCTCGCGGTAGCGCTTCAGGCGGTCGGGCATCGGCTACAAGGCCTTTCGTTTCCGCGCCGGAGCGCGCCCTTTCGCCTTGGCGGCCACCGGCTTCGGCGCGCTGCGCGCCTTTCCGTGGCGGGCCCGTCCGCCTTCGAGACTCCGCCGCAGGGCCTCCATGATGTCGATCACCTCGCCGCCTTTCTCCTCTTCCTTGGGCTCGGAGACGATCGTCTTTCCCTGCGACTTGGCTTCGATGCGTTCCATCAGGCGGCGGCGATACTCGTCGCGGAACTGCAGCGGATCGAACTGCTTCTCGGTCAGCTCGCCGATGAGCATCTCCGCGAGCTGGAGCTCCTTTTCGCGGACCGGCGCGGACTCGATGTCCAGCGCGCCGAAGTCGCGCACTTCGTCGGCGAAGTACATGGTGTGGAGGATCAGGCCGTTTTCGAATGGACGCAGCACGGCGACCTGGTCCTTGCCGCCGGCGACCCAGCGCGCGACGGCGACGCGGTTCTCCTTCTTCATGGCCGCGGCGAGCAGGGAGTAGGTCTTCGCCCCTCCCTGCGCCGGGCCGAGGAAGTAGGCTCTGTCGAAGAAGACCGGATCGATCTCGCCGAGGTCGACGAATTCCACGATGTCGAGGGCCCGATTGTCGTCGGTCTCGAGCGCGTCGATCTCCTCGTCGGTGAAGGTCACGTACTCGTTCTTCGTGACCGGATAGCCCCGGATGAGCTCATCGCTGGCGACGATCTCCTCGTGGTGCGGGCACCACCACTTGCGGTTCACGCGCGTGCCGCAGCTTCTGTGGAGGAGGTTGAAATGGATGTCCTCGGATTTGGTCGCGGTGAAGAGGCGGACCGGAATTGATACCAGCCCGAACGTGATCGTCGCATTGCGCAACGGCCTGAGCGCCATCGTGACCTCCCGGAGTGTCCTGGTGCATCGCGCGTTCCATGCACGTGCCCGGGCAACTCACTGATTCATCATCACTTGATCTGCTCTGTCTGACAAGATTGCGGCTTCGATTTTGCATGCCGCGCTCTTGATTTCCGATGGACTCTGCGATCCGACGAACCCTCTGGGGTGCCTTCGTCATCCTGACGGTGCTTGTCGGGATCGGACTGGCCGTCACCGTGAGCATTCTGCAGACGGGAAAACGGCAGGAATACCGAATCGTACACGGTTCCGAGCCGCTGCTCGACGCGGTGCGTCAGATGGACCTCGACGTGGTCACGATCCTCGGCGGCGCGCGCGGCTATCTGCTGACCCAGCAGACGCAGTTCCTCCAGCAATACGACGACGGTGGCCGCGATTTCGAAAAGCAGCTCGCGGCTGCGGTCCCGCTGGCCACCTCTCCGATCGACGCCCGGATCGTGGCGCAGCTCCGGCAGCACTTCATCGACATCAGGAAGCTGACCGATGCGCAGATCCAGGCCATGAAGGACAACGACCCCGGCAGGGCCAACGACCTGATGCTCCAGGCATCGAAGCTCCGCCGCTCCGCCCCTGATTTCGCCGGCACGCTCGCGGATGAACATCGGCGCCAGCAGACGGCGGACCTCGAACAGATGACCGGGATGCGCCAGGGGTTGACCACGCTGATGGTCGTGGTCAGCATGGCCATCATCCTGCTGGGCGCGGTGGCGGTGTGGCGGATCGAGCGCTCGCTCGAGGCGTCGATCGGCGGTCAGGTGCGGCGGACCGAGGCGCTCATCGCCGGGATGTCCGACGGCGTCATGCTGATCGACGGCGCCGGCACTTCGGTATTCATCAATCCGGCGGGAGAGAAGCTGCTGGGGACCGACCGTGTCGGAATTCCGATCGACCAGTATGCCGAGGCATACCGGCTGCGCAATGACCGCGGCAGGGCCATCCAGGCCAGCGAGTTGCCGGCGGCACAGGCGCTCTCGACAGGAAAGCCGGTCGAGGAGGTGACCATGATCGTGGCGCGCGGCGACCGCGAGATCGCCATCTCGGTCAGCGCGACGCCGTTAAAGGAGGACAGCAAGGTCACGGGGGTCATCGCCACGTTCCGCGACGTCACGGAGCGTGAGCGGGTCGAGGAGGAGATCAAGATCCAGGCGGAGCGCGCGCAGATCCTGGCGGACGCCGGAGCGTTTTTCTCGAGCAACATCGATCCGGCCTGGGTCACGCAGGCCATCGCCGAGCGCATCGCCGAGGTCCTCGGCGACTGGGCCGCGGTCATCCTCAAGTCGCCCGATTCCAGCGAGCTGCGCGTTGTCTCGATCCATCACCGCGACATGGCCTCGCTCGGCCTCGCCTGGTCCTACATCTACCGGCAGCCGCTCGTCGTGGGCGAAGGGATCATCGGGCAGGTGGTCAGCACCGGCTATCCCGCGCTGATGGCCAACGTCGGCAGCACGGCGACGGTGCAGGAGAACGTGATGTCGTATCACGCGCCGACGATGCAGCTCGCTTCGCTGCTCATCCTGCCGCTGCGCACGCGGCGCGAGATGCTCGGCGCGCTCGTGATCGCCGCGAACGATCCCGACCGACGCATGACCGACGAGAACCTCCCGCTGGCCGAGATCCTCGCGGAGCGCGCGGCGCTGGCCATCGAAAACGCGAAGCTCTATACCGAACAGGTCGAGGCCCGCAGGAAGATGGAGGACCTCTCCCGCCTCAAGGACGAGTTCCTCTCCATCGCCTCGCACGAGCTCCGCACGCCGGTCACTTCGATCAAGGGCTACACGCAACTGGCCAAGACCCTGATCCGGGAAAATGACCTGACGACCTCCGAGGAATATCTGGACATCGCGCTCGATCAGATCGACCGCATGTCGCGGCTGATCCTCGAGCTGCTCGACGTGTCGCGCATCGAGACCGGCCGCCTGGAAATCCGTCATGAACCGATCGACTGGCCGCAGTTCGTGCACGAAGTGATCAAGCGCCATCACACCGCAGTGAGCGAGCGCAGGTTCCACGTCGAGGTGCCGGAGCTCGATACCGAGGTCGTCGGAGACCGCGATCGGCTGGAGCAGGTCCTCGGCAACCTCCTGGAGAACGCGGTGAAATATTCGCCGGAGGGGAGCGACATTACCGTGCGCGTAGAGCGTCGCGGCGATCAGATCGTCACTTCGGTGTCGGACCGCGGGATGGGTATCCCGGCCGACGAGTTGAGTCAGGTCTTCGAGCGCTTCCACCGCGGGCGCCAGGTCTCGTCGACGAACTACGGCGGGCTCGGGCTCGGTCTGTACATCACCAAACAGATCGTCGAGCGCCACGGCGGATCGATCGGGGTGGAGAGCCAGGAGGGAATCGGCACGACGTTCTCCTTCACGCTGCCCGTCGTCGTCGACGCGGAGAAGCCGGCCCGCGACGAACAGCGCACCGCGCAGGGCTGATGCAATCCCGAGCGCCGTGACGGCGGGGGCGGAATGGCGCCCCTGTCCTGCCCGGTTTCGCGGCTCGTGGTCCCTCTGCTGATTGCCGCGGTGCTCGCGCACGCCATCGATCTCCGCGTCGACTTCGTCCGGCAGTCGCTCACCGGGACGCACATTCACTGGCAGCAGTACATCGACGGGATTCCGGTCATCGGCGGCGAGCGGATGGAGAACATCGGGCTGGACGGCCGGCGCGAAGTCGTCGACCATCTCGCCGCCGCTCCGCGGACGGCCATGTCGGCCATCGCCCCGCGCGGCGGCGATCTCGTCTATCTCGACGATCACGGACAGGCTCGGCTCGTCTCGCGCGTCCTCGTCGAGGAGCAGCCCTTCCGGCGCTACGCCAACGACTACGACGCGGCGACCGGAGCGCTGATTCGCTCCGACGCGCTGTTCTGGAGCGCGCAGGGAAGGGTCTTCGATCCCAATCCGGTCGCGAAGCTGAATGCGCCATCATTGCAGGACCAGAACAACGCCGCGTCGGCCGTCCCCGATGCGGCGTACTCGATCGTCGATCTGCCGGACCTCGCTCCTTCCGGTCCGCTCTCGGGACCGAACGTGCGGATCGTCGACCTCGAAGGGCCGCATCCGCAGCAGGCCGACGCCGCGCAGCCCCTGCTGTTCGACCGCAGCCAGCCGCAGTTCGAAGAGGTGAATGCCTACTACCACGTCGATCAGACGCAGCGTTACCTGCAGTCGCTGGGCTACACCGGAGCGCGGCGCATCGACGGCTACGCCATCCCGGTCGATCCGCACGGCGCCATCGGTGCCGACAACTCGTATTTCGTCAGCGGCCTGACGCCCGGGCAGGGACAGATGATCTTCGGCGACGGCGGGACGGATGACGCCGAAGACCCCGACATCATCCTGCACGAGTTCGGGCACGCCATCCAGGAGTGGATCGCTCCCGGCGCGTTTCTCGGGCCCTCCTCGAGCCAGTCGCGCGCGCTCGCCGAGGGGTTCGGCGACTATTGGTCGTTCTCGTCGAACTACGCCGGAACGATCGCCTCGGGGCGCGACCCGTTCTGCATCGGCGACTGGGATGCGCGCTGCTGGAACGACGATGCCACGGAGCGGTGCGGCTATCCGGTGGGCGCCGACTGCCTGCGGCGCGTCGACGGCACGAAGACCATGGCCGACTTCGTCGTCAGCGACGTTCCGGGGACGGAGCATCGGAATGGCGAGATCTGGTCGTCCGCCCTCCGCGAGATCTTCATGAAACTGACCCACCGCTACGGCCTCGAGCAGGGGAAACGGCTCGCCGACACGCTCGTGCTCGAAGGCACGTTCGGCGTGACGGCTCCGACGTTCGCGGTCATGGGCCGCAATCTCCTCGCGGCCGACCACGCGCTGGACTCCGGGAACGACATCGCCCCGATCTGTGCGGCGATGCTGCAACGGAGCATCCTCACTGCGGCCGACTGCGTCGCCGGACCGCGCGGCGAGGTGACATGGTTCCAGAGCCCCGATCACGGACTCACCGGGACCTCGCTGACCTCGAATCTGACGATCACCGACTCGCGCCCGATCGAGACGCTGGAGTTGCACGTCGACGCGAGCGGGAATCCGCAGAGCACGCTCGTCGGCCCCGACGGAACGAGCGCATCGGGAGCGGGAACGCTCGACGCGTTCCGCGGACATTCGGCGGGAGGGAGTTGGGCGCTGACCGTCACATCCGATCAGCCGGTCACGTTGCGGTCGTGGAGCCTGGCGATCCATTTTCAGGGCGATCAGTCCGCGGCGGTGCGGCCGGATTCGATCGGACCGACGCAATTCATCGCCGCCGTGGCACACGCCTCGGGCGCGAACGGCACGAACTTCGTCAGCGACGTGCGCCTGCTGAACCGCGGCACGGCGCCGGCCGAGGTCATGGCCATCTTCACGCCGAGCGGCGCCGACGGGCAGTCGACATTTGCGGCCGTGAAAGTGGCGATCCCTCCCGCGCAGATCGTGACCCTCGACGACGTGGTGCAGTCGGTCATGCAGTCGGCGGGGACGGGACAGCTCGAGCTGGCCGGCGCCGGCGGAGACATCGTCGCCGTCAGCCGGACGTACACGCGCGCCGGCGGGGGGAGTTACGGGCAGTTCATTCCGGCGGCGAACGGTTCCGACGCCGTCGGCAGCGGCGATTCGCCCGTGTTCATCCCGGGGCTGGAGAACACGGGGGCGTTCCGGTCGAACATCGGCTTCGCGGAGGTCTCCGGTGCGAGCGGCGACGTGCACGTGCGCACCTTCGACGCCGGCGGCAACGTCGCCGCGGACGAGACGTACACCATCGCGCCGTTCAGCCATTTCCAGACGCGCGTGAATGCTGCGGCGGAGGTGCTGCGCGCCGAAGTGACCGTGAGCGGCGCGGCGCGCGTGCTGGCGTATGGA
Source organism: Thermoanaerobaculia bacterium (assembly GCA_035260605.1). Lineage (GTDB taxonomy): Bacteria > Acidobacteriota > Thermoanaerobaculia > Gp7-AA8 > Gp7-AA8 > Gp7-AA10. The sequence continues at coordinate 6,672 of DATFUW010000202.1, forward strand.
TCGGTGGCGGACAACCTGTCCGGCGATGCGATCTACATTCCGGCGGCGCGCGAGCGGCTCGGGGTGTTCCCGGCCATCGATGCCGAAGGAGCCAAGGGAACGGAGTGGCGAACGGACGTCTGGTTCTCGAATGCCACATCGGCTGCGGAATCGTTTCTGTTGCCGCAGCGGGTCCCGTTTCCATCGGAACCACCGCGCACGATCGAGATTCCGGCGGGAGCCTCGGTAGTGGTCCGAAATTACTTTCAGGGGTTCGGCCGCGGAGTCGGGAGCGGCGATCCGGATCCCGAGCCATCGATGCCGGGGGTGCTGGTGACATCGCGAACATACACCACCGGATCCACGGGCACCTTCGGCCAGTTCATCCCCGCGCTCACTCCGTCGGTGGCGCCGGCGACGCTGCTTGGAATCGAGAATGACGGAGCGTTCCGCACGAACATCGGCGTGCTGGCGCCGTCAGCCGCGACCGTACGCGTGATTGCCAGCGATTCCGCGGGCCGTGAGGTGTGGCGCGACGACGTCGCCGCGAACGGCCTGACGCAATTCCCGCTTCCGGTGCCGCTGGCGATGGGATCGGTCCGCGTCGAGGTGCTCTCGGGGGCCGGCGTGGTACCGTACGCATCGGTCGTCGACAACGCCACAGGTGATCCAATATTCATTTACGATTATGACAATCGTTAATCCTGTATCTTCCGAGCCGCAGACGCTGGCCCAGCTCCCCTTCAAGATTCTGGAGGAGACCATCCGCCAGCTTCGCAGCACGCGCAACGACATCATCCGCTACGCCACCTGGAACACCCGCAACATCAGCGACGAGGAGTTCAACCGCACCGACGACCGTAAGCTCCTCGGCTATTTCCGGCAGGATCTGCTGGAGACGAGGCTGCTCTCGAAGGGACGCCGCGTCGATCTGATCCAGCTCTGGAAGTGGTTCGACGATCAGATGAACGGGATCGATCCGATGCTCATCGAGGTCGAGGAACTCTTCCTCAACATTCAGGACAAGGACCTGGACAAGGTGCGGAAGCGGATCGCGGAGATCCAGTCGTTTCTGCCGACGCTGCGATCCGAGGACCTCGACGCCTTCCGGCGAATCAAGTACAAGCTGCGCCGGACGGTGATGCGCCTGACGTACGACCTGCACCACCTCTTCAAACGGCTGGAGAAGTACCGGAAGAACTTTGGTGCGGTGCTCCCGCCGCGTCCCGAACGGATGTCGCTCGAGGCGGTCGCGGAGCTGCCCGAGCCACCGGCAGTCGAAGAAGACGACGTGTAGCGGCGCGCGCTCCGCCCGCAAGCCGTAGGGCTGATGGCGGTTGCCGGCCGTCTGCATCGTTGCTCGTCGTCAGCGATGCCACCGCATCGCCTCCTCTTCGCGCCTCGCATCCGGCCGCCAGGGCGCCATCAGCGACGCCCAGTGGACTTGTTCAGAGTTCCTTACACGTCCATGACGTTGTCCTGCCCGGCAACGACGGTCACCGGGATCGACTTGGCGATGTTCCCGGCGGGGTCGAGCACTTGTAATGTGTAATTCCCGGGGGCGACGTTGCTCAGCGTGACGGTGGCGGGGGCCGCGTCGATGCCGAAGATGCCGTCGATGCCACGCGGGAAGACCGTCCCGTCGGAGCCGACGAGCCGCACGCGCCGCGATGCGTTGGCGGCCGAGCGCAATGTCAGCGTGACGCCCGCGGTCAGGGCGATGGTCTGCGTCGACGGCGACGTGACGGTCACGACCCGCGGCGCGTAGCCCATGGCCATCACCGTCACGGTGTACTGCCCGGGTGCGAGGTTCAGCTTGATCGGCGTGGGGCCGCCGCCGAAGCGGAAGCCGCCCATGTCCTGCACGTTGTTTCCCTGCGCGTCGATCACCCGGGTGACGTTCGCGCTGAGCAGCCGGCTGTCCCGTTCGTCGACCACGCGCAGGGTGACGCCATCGCTGCGCGCGATCTTCAGCTCCAGATCGTCGGGCGGCACGTCGGCCACGGTGAAGGTCCGCGTCTGCTGGCCGTATCCGTCCTTCTGGGCGATCGCGGTGTACGCGCCGTTCTGCACGTTGTCGACGACGAAGGCGCCCGATGGATCGGTCTGAGCCACGCGCGAGCTCATCGGCCCGCCGGCCCCGTTCTGCCGCAGTTCGACCTGCGCTCCGGGGACGGGCGCGCCGGTCGAGGAGTCGAGCACGCGTCCGCGTACGCTGACGCTCTTGATATCGATGTCGTACGTCCCCGATCCGCTCACGGTATAGTTCGAGCTGAACCCGACGACGCGCGACATGTCGCGTACCGACACGTTGTACGTCCCATCCTGCAGGCCGGAGATCTGGTAGGTCCCGTCGTTGTCGGTCGTGCCGCTGGCGGCCGTCTGCGCCCCCGATCCGTTCGGAAAGAAAGTGACGATCGCGCCGGCCATCGGCTGCCCGTTCTGCGTGACGCGCCCGCGCACGACCGTGTTGGAGGTGAAGTCGATGTCCACCTGCGCCGACGATCCGGGATCGATCTGCACGGTCTTCGGCGCCGACATCTTCATCTCGCCGGCGAAGGCGGCCGAGGTACGTGCGGAAACGCGGACGCTTCCGCTCGGCGCACCGTCGATGCGGTAGTTGCCGCCGGCGTCGACGTCCGCCGACGCATTGCCGTTCGTGCTCGTGGCCGTCACGATCGCCTGCCGCAGTTCTGCGTCGGTCAGCCCGCTCACATGGCCCGTGATCGTGCCGCCGATCTTCATGACGATCCGCGCCGGCGCCCCCGCGCTGACGTCGAAGTCGTTCAGCCTTCCCTGCGCCAGCCCCTGCTTGGACGCGACCATCGAGTAGTGCCCCGGCGCCAGGCCGGAAAACTGGAAGCTGCCGTTCGAGTCGGTCCGCGTCTGCCGTGAAAAGCTGCCGTCGCTCGCCGAAAACGCGCCGACGCTCGCATCGGCGACCGGAACGCCCGCCTCGGTGACCACCGTGCCGGATACCGTCAGGCCCGTCGAAAGCTGCACGTCGAGCCGCGTGTCGGTGCCGGTGACGTTCACGTCGCGCGTCTCGCTGACGTAGCCCTGCTTCGAAAACGTGAACGTCTTGTCGCCGGGCT
>DATFUW010000203.1:0-3610 GCA_035260605.1 Thermoanaerobaculia bacterium
TCCGATGGCTACGATCTGCTGGCCCTCCTCCGCCATTATCTGTTCCGCACTCCGAAGAGTCCGGAGTTCGGGCGCTTCAGCTACGCCGAAAAGGCGGAGTACTGGGCCGGGATGTGGGGGACGATCGTCATGGCCGTCACCGGGATGGCGATCTGGCTGGCCAAGACCGTGGCCGTCTGGGTGCCGCGATGGTGGATCACCATCGCCACCACGATCCACTACTACGAGGCCATCCTCGCAACGCTGGCGATCCTGATCTGGCACTTCTACCACGTGATCTTCGATCCCGACGTCTATCCGATGAACTTCGCCTGGCTGGACGGGAAAATGAAGAAGAAGCTCTATCTGGAAGAGCACGGGCTGGAAGCAAAGGAAGACGCGGAAAAACCCACCGGCAAGGAGTCGTGAGCCGGCGGGACGCGCTGCCAGTCACATCGGACCGCGTTGACGGCGGACGCGCACCGTCAGCACGAGGAACGCGGCGGCGACGAACAGACCGATCCAGAAACTGGGACTGAGCGCGAATCCCGCCAAGTGATGCGGCATGGCCACGCCTTCGGGGTAGAACACCGCCGCGCCTTCCGGCCCGCCGGTCAGATGCTGCTGCAGAACCGCGAGAAAGTGTGCGCTGTTGAAGGCCATCTTCTCGACGATGGGGATGGCCACGAGCGGCAGCGCGGCCCACACGATCGCCGCCCGACGAACGCTCGCCGAAACGAGCAGCAGCCAGGCATAGAGCGGTGCGTACCAGAGCGAGTGCACGATGAACAGGTGCTGCACCAGCACTCCCCAGATTTCCAGCCAGGGCAGCGCGGTCCATGGCACGGCCGCGTGGCGACCCGAAACGAGGAGCAGCGCGCTGCTCGAGACCAGCATGAGCAGTTCCGTCAGCACCAAAACCACGGCCGTGATCAACGGGAGAATGACGAGCGGGATCGACGCCTTTGCGGCGACGGTCAGGCCGTCGGAAACGGGAAGCGACTTCCAGAACAGGATGCTGCGGTCGCGGCGCTCGCTGGACAGCGCGTCCAGGCAGTAGAAGATCGAGACGAAGAACATCGTCCCCATGAGCAGAGCGCTGGCGAGGTTGTATGGATGAACGAGCTTTGCCGCGCGTTCCGCCCCCTCGAGCCGCACTGCCTGCTGCAGGCTTCCTGCGAGCATGCTGATCAGAAATCCGAACAGGATCAGCCCCGCGACGATGAGCGGCGCGAGGTAGATGGAGCGGTTCTCCCACAGCTCGCGCCGCACCGTCCACCACAGCGGCCGTGTGGAGCGGGAAAGCGCGGGCTGGATCACCTGGGAATCGGCCGGGATTTCGGTCATGCCGCCGCTCCGCTCGCCGCCGCGATCCGTGCCGGCGGAACCTTGATGTCCTTGAACAGCAGACAAAGCATGATCCACAGCTCACCGGTTTCGGGAATCATCATGAGCTGCCCTACGAAGCGGGCAGAGCCGGGCAGCAGCAGGTGTGCGAGGCTGTCGATGGGATAGGCGAAGGCGTTGACGATCAGAAGGATGCCGAGGATCCGAGGAAGAAAGCCCGACCGCATGACCAGGATCCCGAACGGAAACAGCCACAGACCCCAGAAGACCTCGTTGACCAGGATCGCGCTCCCGTGCAATCGGACGAGGAGCATCGCCAGGTCCGGCGCATGCAGGACATTCAGCGCTCCGACCTCGAAGGCCATGCCGGCGAACGAAATCGGCACGGAGAGCAGCGCCAGAACGGCCATGACGAGGGCGTGCGTTCTGTCGATCCCGCCGAGCAGGCGGTAGAGGGCCAGGACGAGAAACACGAACATGATCGAGCCGAAGATCTCGTTTGCGATGGCCGCGCGGAACATCGTTTCATGGGCGAGGATGTTGCCGGCCGTCGCCGCGACGTCCCCTGGCACGATGAGTTTGTTCGGCACGTAGATGAGGCTAAACGGCGCCGTCATGAGCGACAGGTAGCACAGCCCGGCGATTCGTGCCTTCCGTCTCGTGTCTTGCATTGCGCGCTCCTTTCCCGCGGCCTGATACGCGAACCATCCAGAAAATCGTTGCTCCGACGAGGAGCACGTGCGGGATGTACAGGACGTGCGATTCATTGATCGCCCTGGAGAAGAGCCGTGCCCGTGATGGATAGAACGACAGCAAGGCCATCAGGAACGCGAGGCACATCCGCCAGAGATGGCGCGCGATGCGCTGCGCGCCCGCGATTCCTCCGCGCAGCACCATCCGGACGTCGGAGGCGGCGAAGAGAACGGCAATCGTTCCGAACGTGAAATAGAGCGGCGCGGGATAGCCGGCCTCGAGCCCGGTGGGACTGGTGGCAGCCCCGATTCCCATCGCTGCTTCGGTGGTGGCCAGGCTGAGGATCACCAGCAGCGCCGCGATGTCGAAGGCATCGATTCTCTTCTCGCGGCGTTTGGCGGCCACCCAGGCTGTGGCCACGAGATACATCGTCAGCACGCCCCCCATCACGTTGCCGACATTCGGTTTGACGAATGCCGCGAGGTACGCGCCTGCCCCGGCCATCCCGAAAATGGAGACGAAAAACGCGTTGCCGGCGATGCGATGCAGGCTCGAACCCTTGCGGAAGATCATCGATAGCGCGCCGGACAGCAGTCCGATGACCGCCGCGCAGATGTGAAACAGGAGGAGCACCGGTTCGATCATCGAGGTCCTCCCGGATCCGCGGAGCCGACCACGGCGACGAAGAGGTCGGCGATGCTTGGAGCTCGCAGCTCTCCGAGTGCAGCAAGCCGTTCGCCGTCCACACCGTCGAACAGGAGGATGCTCCGGCCGAGAACCTGCCGCTCGTTGATCGGCCTGAGGGAGCGCGCCGCGCCGAGCTGCTCGGGATTCACCGTGACCTCGCGGAAACGCGACTCGATCTCCTCCATGCTGGACTCCAGCACCACCCGCCCGCGGTCGATGAACATCACGTCGGTGAGCACGTCCTGCAGCTCGCCGACCTCGTGTGTGGTCACCACGATCGTCCGCCGGCGGTCGAAGTAGTCGTTGAGGAGCGAATCGTAAAAGCGCTTGCGATACAGAATGTCGAGTCCGAGGGTCGGCTCGTCGAGGACGAGCAGCTTCGCGTCGATGGCCAGGACGATTGCCAGATGGAGTTGCGCGACCATGCCCTTCGAAAGCTCGCGGACGCTGCTGCCGGGACGAATGGTCGTCCTGGCGAGCAAGCCTTCCGCCTTCGCGCGGTCGAATCGCGGATGCACGCCCTCCACGTAAGTCAGGAGCTGCGCGACGCGGATCCAGCGCGGCAGCACGGCGACGTCGGCGATGAACGAGACGTCGCGCATGAGGTCATTGCGATCGCGCCAGGGGTCGCGCCCCAGGACCGTCAGCCGCCCCTCGGTCCTGGTGAGGCCCACGATGGCGTTCAGGGCCGTGGTTTTTCCTGCGCCGTTCGGACCGATGATTCCCAGGATCCGGCCCTCGTCCACGCGCAGGTCGATCCCATCCAGCGCGACCGTGCTGTGGAAGGCCTTTCGTAGACCGCGTGCTTCGATCACCGGCATGACGTCAGCGCCTCTTCTTTCCCGTCGGTTTCAGGAGCTCTTCCGGATCGAGTCCCAGTCGGAGCATCGTCTCGTGGATGCGC
>DATFUW010000204.1:0-5421 GCA_035260605.1 Thermoanaerobaculia bacterium
AGATCGTCTGGATGTCGGGCTTCACGTACTGCATCGTGTCGTAGATGGCCAGCCCTGCGGTGATCGATCCGCCCGGCGAGTTGATGTACACCGAGATATCCTTCTCCGGGTTCTCCGCTTCGAGAAACAGCAGTTGGGCGATGATCAGATTGGAGACCGTGTCGTCGATCGGCTGACCGAGGAAGATGACGTTATCTTTCAGCAGACGGGAGTAGATGTCGTAGGCCCGTTCGCCTCGGCTGGTCTGCTCCACTACCATCGGGATGAGAACCATTGCTCGTGCGCTCCTTGCGGTCGCTTCAACGTGAAGTGTAGAGGGTTATTCCGCGGAACGGCCTAGCCGGATGGGCAGGTCGCGTTCGTTCCTGCCGAACGAGCGCGAGGCAGGACTCAGGCCGCCGGCGTGGCCTCGTTCAGCACGAGTTCCAGCGCCTTCTCCCGGGCCAGCGACTCGCGCAGCGACTCGTACCCGCCGTCGTGGCGCAGGCTGTGTTTCACTTCGGCGAAGTCGCGGCCGTTTTCGTTCGCCACGCGGCGGATCTCGGCGTCCACCTCGACGTCGCTGACCACCAGCGCTTCCTGCTTGGCGATCTCTTCGAGGATGGCCCCCCGCCGGACGCGCTTGACTGCCTCGGCACGGAAGTCCTGGCGCACCTTCTCCCAGTCGATCTCCGCCGTCTCCAGGTCGACGCCCTGCGAGGCCAGGAACCGCGCGTAATTCTGCAACGAACGGCCGAGCTCTTCTTCCACGAGCGCCTCGGGCACCTCGAACTCGTGCAGCTCGAGCAGCCGGTCGCCGATCTGACTCTTCTTCACACGCAGCGCCTCGAACTCGCGGTGCTGGCGGATGTCGCCGGTGATCGTCTCCCGCATCTGGGCCACCGTGTCCCAGCCGCCGACGCTCTTGGCGAATTCGTCGGTGATTTCCGGCTTCTCCTGCACCCGGATCTCCTTGAGCGTCACGCGGTGGTGGATTGTCTTGCCGCGGAACTGCTCGTTGTTCGCGTCGTCGCCGTAGGTGTGATCGAACTCCACCGTCTCACCGGACTTCTTCCCCTGCATCGCCTCGTGCAGTTCCTGAAGCGGCGTCTCCTCACCGACGCGGAAATGGCCGGCGCGCGTCTCCTCCGGCACTTCCTCGCCCGAGGTCGTGATCTCCACCATGGCGAAGTCCCCGTCCTCCAGAGCACGATCGCTCTCCACCCGATACGCGCTCGCCTGCTCGCGCAAGCGTTCGATCATGCTGTCGACGTCCGTATCCGTGACTTCGATCTTCGGCTCGTTGATCGGAAGCCCGCGGTAGTCGCGCAACTCGACGTGGGGTTTGATCTCGAACTCCGCCTTGTACTTCACCGGAGCGCCTTCGATGAACGGATCGACGTGCTGCAGCTGCGGGTCTCCGACCGGCTCGATCCCCTTTTCGGCGACGGCGTCGCGGAAACTCCGCGCCAGCAGGCGGTTCATCACCTCGTCCTGGATTTCCTTCGCGAAGCGCGTGCGCACCACGCTGATCGGAACTTTGCCGGGCCGAAACCCCGGCAGCTTCGCCTGGCGCGAAAACTCCGTGGTGACGCGCTTTGCCTCGTTGGAGATCAGATCCGCGGGGATCTCGATCTCGATCGATTTCTTGACGGAAGAGAGATCCTGATAGTCGAGCAGCATGCGAATTTCGAATTTCGAGTCTCGAATGGAGGATCCGGAATGAAGACCGCATCCTCAATGCTCCGTTCGAAACGCTTCGTTCCTTTCCTCTGGTGCGAAAGGGGGGACTCGAACCCCCACGGCTTTGGGCCACTGGATCCTAAGTCCAGCGCGTCTGCCAGTTCCGCCACTTTCGCCCAAAGCAGTTGTCGGCCGTCGCTGTCCGGTTGTCAAGCCGAAGCCGAAGCTTGGTGCCCCCACCAGGACTCGAACCTGGAACCAACGGATTAAGAGTCCGCTGCTCTACCAATTGAGCTATGGAGGCGCCGGGGTGGTGGTAACTGCGCGCGCGACGCAACTATTTCGCTACGCGGGCGCGGATTCTAGCAGCATTCGCTTGCCCCGCCGGAGGTAATCGGCGGCCGAGACGAGGGTGATCACCGCGGCAATGCGGAACAGCAACTCGGCCAGCCAGCCGAGGCCGGGAACGAATCCATTCACGGCGATCAGCGTCCCGAGCGTCACTGCCTGCAGCACGGTCGAGCTCTTGCCCGCCCACGACGGCGGAAAGCGCTTCACATTCACGCGCGTGTACAGCAGATACGCGAAGACGATGATGAAGAAATCGCGGACCAGCACGACGAACGTCAGCCAGCCCGGGATCGGCATCCCGACGTTGCCCGCCAGCGTGTAGTAGAGGTAGCCGAAAATCATCATCGTCTTGTCGGCCGCCGGATCAAAGATGGCTCCCAGACGTGAGCGCTGATTGAACCTCCTGGCGATCGCGCCGTCGAAGATGTCCGTCACTGCCGCGGTGACGAACAGCACAAACGCCGCCACGAACATGCCGTGAAACGAAGCGAGCAGAAAGAACGGGATCAGGACGAGCCGCAGCAGCGTGAGCAGGTTGGGGATGGTGAACATGATTTGCCGGGGACGAACCGATTCCTTCGCTCAGAGTTCCGCACGGAACTGATCGAGTGCACTCTTCCGCAGGTAGATCGTCTTCCCCTCGGACAGCAGCAGATTCTGGCGCATCAGATCGTGGATCAGCCGCGAGACGGTCTCCCGCGACGTGCCGATCATGTTGGCGATCGACTGATGCGTCGGCCGAGTCACGGCGACGTATCCGTTGTCCAGCGACTTCCCGCTGTCGGCCGCCAGATCGAGAAAGAAACGCGCCAACCGGCCGTAGACGTCCATCGTGGCCAGCGACTCGATGCGGTTCGAGGCATTGCGCAGCCGGCGGGACAGCTCGGCCAGCAGCTTGCGGGTGATCGAGAAGTTCTCCGCCAGGATCTGCAGGAAATCGTTTCTCCAGATCGTCACCACCTCGAGCGTCTCGGTGGCCACGATCGTCGCCGAGCGGGGAGAGTCGTCGAGCAGGGCCATCTCCCCGAAAAACTCTCCCGGACCGAGCATGCTGAGGATGATCTCCTTCCCCTCCGGCGAGATCATCGTCACCTTCACCTGTCCTTCCTTGATCAGACAGAAGATGTCGCCGCTCTCGTCGGCGTGGAAGACGACGTCGTCCTTGGCGTACCGGCGCACTTTGGCCACCGCGGCGATCGATGCCAGCTCGCGGTCATCGAGCTCGGCGAACAGGTCGAAATTCCGAAAGAATGCCGGATGAAGCACGGTAGCGTAATCGTATCATTGAGCCCGCTATGAAAACTGCGACCGCCGCTCTGCTGCTCATCGCCGCAACCGCTTTCGCTGCCGAGACGCCCGACCTGCAGATGGAGACCCGGATCCGTCAGGAGGGTTTCCGCAACTCCAGGGTCATGGAAATCGCCGAAGGGCTGATGGACTTCATCGGTCCCCGCCTGACCGGCTCGCCGAACATGCAGCGCGCGAACGAATGGACGCGCGATAAGCTCACCGAGTTCGGGCTGTCGAACGCGCACATGGAGCCGTGGGGCCCGTTCGGACACGGATGGAGCTACGACTTCTGCTCCGTTCGACTGATCGCTCCCGACGTGGCGCAGCTCTGGGCCCTGCCCCGCGCCTGGACGCCCTCGACCAACGGCGCCGTCCGCGGCGTTGCGGTGCACGTGAAACTGGAGACGAAGGAGGACCTCGAGGCGAACAAAGGAAAGCTGGCCGGCAAAATCGTGCTTCTCGGAGACGAGCCGGTGATGAAGCCTCACGAGCAGCCCCAGTTCAACCGCTACGACAACAAGACGCTCGCCGATCTCGGCGACTACGAAATCCCCGGCCGGCCGCGCTTCACGCGCGAGGAGATGCTGAAGCGGCGGGCTTTCGGCCGCGAACTCAGCGCCTTCCTGGCCGAGGAGAAGCCGCTGGCGGTGATCATTCCGGGACGCGGCGACTTCGGCAACTTCCACGTGCAGGGAGCCGGCTCGCAGCGCGACAACGATCAGTACCCGGTCCCCTCGGTCGTTCTCTCCGACGAGCAGTTTGGCCGCATCGTCCGTCTCCTGGACGCGAAGAAGGCGCCACAACTCGAGCTCGATGTCCGTACGCGCGACAATCCCAATGCGCCGACCTGGAACACGATCGCCGAGATTCCCGGCACCGACAAGAGCGGAGAAGTGGTGATGCTCGGTGGGCATCTCGACTCATGGCACGGCGGCACCGGCGCGACCGACAACGGCGCGGGCACGGTGGTGGCCATGGAAGCGGTGCGTATTCTCAAAGCCATCGGCATCGCTCCGAAGCGCACGATCCGCATCGCGCTCTGGAGTGGTGAAGAGGAAGGCCTCCTCGGATCGCGCGCCTACGTCGAGCAGCATTTCGCTTCCCGCCCGGAGCCGACCGGCGAAGAGCGCAACATCCCGGCGTATCTCCGCCGCCCTACCGGACCGCTGACGCTCAAACCGGAGCACGCGAAACTCGCCGCCTACTTCAACCTCGACAACGGAACGGGAAAGATCCGCGGCATCTACGCGCAGGAGAACGCTGCCGTCGTCCCGATCTTCGAACGCTGGCTCGAGCCGCTGAAGGACCTCGGCGCGACCACGGTCACGATGCGCGATACCGGCGGCACCGACCACCTCTCCTTCGACGCCGTCGGCCTCCCCGGCTTCCAGTTCATCCAGGACGAAGTCGAGTACGAGCAGCGAACGCACCACACGAACTACGACGTGTACGAGCGTCTGCAGCGCGACGACCTGATGCAGGCCGCAGTGGTGATGGCCACGTTCGTCTGGGATGCGGCGAACAGTCCGGACATGCTGCCCCGAAAGCCGCTGCCGAAGGATGAGGCGCCGCGCGGCCGGTGACGTGCGCCGGCGTCATCGCCAGAAATAGCGCGCCCGGAACACCGTCCACGCGATCCGCAGCGTGTCGTGCACCGGACGGTAGTGACTGGTGGAGATCCCGTCGATGAACCCGAGATCGATCGGGAGCATCACCACGTTGAATCCCCGCCGACCGGCATAGACGATCACTTCGCTCTCCATGTCGAAGCGTTCCGTGCGCAGATGCGCGTTCCGCAGCAGGTGCGCCGAGTAAAGCCGAAAGCCGCTCTGCGAATCGGTGACTTCCGTCCCGGACGCCCAGGCGATCGTCCAGGCGGAGAACCGGTTGGCCATCCGCCGGCGGGGAAGCATTCCGTCGAAAAGATGCGCGCGCCCGCCAATGATCAGATCGGCATGTGTCTTTTCGCGGCACTGGAGAAACTTCGGGATCTCGGACGGGAGATGCTGTCCGTCGGCGTCGAGCGTGATGACGGCGTCATATCCGTGCTCCAGCGCGTATGCAAATCCCGTCTTCAGCGCCGCTCCCTTTCCGCGGTTGTGAGGATGCCTCAGCACG
>DATFUW010000205.1:0-2820 GCA_035260605.1 Thermoanaerobaculia bacterium
CGTCGTCGTCCGCCGCACGCGCTTCGATCTGCGGAAGGCCGAGGAACGGGAGCACATCCTGGCCGGCCTGGTGATCGCACTGGACAACATCGACCGTGTGATCGCCATCATCCGCGGCAGCGGCACGCCGCCGGAAGCAAAGAGCGGCCTGATGGGCGAGTTCGGGCTGAGCGATCTGCAGGCCCAGGCCATTCTCGACATGCGCCTGCAGCGGCTGACCAGTCTGGAATCGAGCAAGATCCGCGAAGAACGCGAGGGAGTCCTGGCGACGATCACGCGCCTCCGGGAGATCCTCGAGTCCGAACGGCTGGTCCTGGAGATCATCGCCGGCGAGTTGCGGGACATCAAAGAGCAGTACGGCGACGCGCGGCGCACGGAAATCGTGGCCGAGGCGAACGAGATCACGATCGAGGACATGATCGCCGACGAGGACATGGTGATCACCGTGTCGCGCGGCGGGTACATCAAACGCTCCCCGCTGTCGCTGTACCGGTCGCAGCGCCGCGGCGGCAAGGGCCGCATCGGCATGGCTACGAAGGAAGAGGACATCGTCGAACACCTCTTCGTGGCCTCGACGCACGCGTACATCCTGGTCTTCACCGACAAGGGACGCCTGTACTGGCTCAAGGTCCACGCCATCCCCGAGGTTGGCCCGAACGCGCGCGGCAAGGCGATCGTGAATCTGCTTTCGGTCGGGCAGGGGGAGAACGTCCGTGCGCTGCTGACCGTGCGCGAGTTCGAGGCCGGGAAGTTCGTGGTCATGGCCACGCGCGCCGGAAAGATCAAGAAGACGGAGCTGACCGCATTCTCCAACGTGCGGCAGAGCGGGATCATCGCCATCGACATCAACGAGGGCGACGACCTGCATGCCGTCCGTCTCTCCGACGGAGAGTCGGACATCTTCATCGGTACGCACGAAGGACGGGCCATCCGCTTCAGCGAGGCGGAGGTCCGGCCGATGGGCCGCGGCGCCGCCGGCGTGAAGGCGATCGGGCTGCGCAAGAACGACTTCGTCGTGGAGCTCGACGTCCTTGCCGCGTCCACCGAGGCGGTGGCCGAGGAGACGCCCGACGAGACGGAGAGCGACGCCGAGGTGATCGCCACCGACAGCCGCGGGCACATCCTCACGGTGACCGAACACGGCTTCGGCAAGCGGACGCCGGTCAGCGCGTATCCCGTCGTGCACCGCGGTGGCATGGGTGTGATCAACATTAAGGTGACCGAGAAGAACGGCAGGGTGGCAGGCATCGCACATGTGTTCGACGACGACCAGATCCTGCTGATCACCGAGCAGGGAATGATCATCCGCGTCGGCGTCTCCGACCTCCGTTCCATGGGACGTTCGACACAGGGAGTCCGCGTCATCAACGTGGAGGAGAACGACCGCGTGGTCGCGGCCGTGAAGCTGGTGGAGAAGGAAGAGAACGGTGGGACGACCGAGACTTCAGACGAGAATACCGTCCAGTGAGGCGTTAGAATCGAACATGCATAAGATTTCGCGCGAGCGGGTCAATCAGCTCGCGCGCGACCTTCTCGATGCCATGACGCGGACGAAGTCCGTCATGCTGCTCAAGGATCGGGAAGTCGTCCGCCAATCGATTGCTCACGCACTGGCCGACGAGCTCAAACGCGAAGAGGAGCGGGAAGAGAACGTCCGCGTCCGCCTCGCGTCCCTGAAGAAGGGGCCCCGTTCCGGCTCGCGCGAATACGAGGAGCTGTTCCGCAAGTACATGGAAGAGGAGTACCTGCGCGAGGGGCTGGATACCTGAGCCCGATTACTCCCGTTGCTCGGGCCGCTCGGCCTCGATCGCCGCACGCGGAACGCGCCGCGATTCGGTGTCTTCCTCGTCCCGCATCATCCTCCGCCACCGCTGCGCCTTGATGCGTTCGAAGATCCCGCCGGTATGTCCCGCGGGAATCCAACTGTTGCTTCCGCACTTCGGGCAGCGCCCGCGGAACGCGATGTTCTTCCCGCAGTCGGGGCAGACGATCACCAGCGAGTGCGAGAGCTCGAACTTCTGCTCCCCCTCGGCGTCGAGACTGTTGAGAAAAGCGGCCAGGTTGCTGAAGGTCTCTTCGAGAGCCATGGTGCCCACCACGAAAGTGCATGGGGCGTGCCGGGGAGGCCTGCCGGCGGTGCCTAGATTCTCACGACGTCGAACTGCTCGTGATGCAGCGAGTCGTCCGGCTTGAACACCAGGTGGATGCCCAGCGTCCGTTCGATCTCGTCGAAGATGGGGTCGAGCGAGTCGTAGACCTTGGGGTTCACGCGGACGATCACGTCCTGGCCTTCGTGGAGGTCGCGGAGCTTCATCAGCTCGCGCCAGATCTCCAGGGAAATCGTGGTGTTCGATTTGATGCGGCCGGTGCCGGCGCAGTAGGGACAGGGCTGGGTGAGCGAGCGTTCGAGCGACTGGCGGACGCGCTTGCGCGTCATCTCGATCAGCCCGAACTCGGAGATTGCCAGGATCTTGGTCTTCGATCGGTCCTTCCGGACTTCTCCTTCGAATGCGTTGAAGAGCGCGGCTCGGTTGTCCGCGTCCTCCATGTCGATGAAGTCGAGCACGATGATCCCGCCGAGGTCGCGCAGACGCACCTGGCGGACGATTTCCTTCGCCGCCTCCAGGTTCGTGCGGAACACGGTTTCCTCGAGGTTTTTCTTTCCGACGTATTTGCCGGTGTTCACGTCGATGGCCACGAGCGCTTCGGTCTGGTTGATGACGATGTAACCGCCCGATTTCAGCGTCACCTGGTTGGAGAACATCGAGTCGAGCTGCGATTCGACGCCGGCCTTGGCGAACACCGGCGCGCTGTCGCGAT
>DATFUW010000206.1:0-7087 GCA_035260605.1 Thermoanaerobaculia bacterium
TGCATCCGAACGGCGAGATCTCCGTGCAGAACGTCCCCTGCTTCCGTCACCGGAAAAACGTGGGCGTCGATCTGAACGGCGCCGGAAGAGTCGTCGGGGACGTCGCCTACGGCGGAAACTGGTTCTTTCTCGTCGACGAAGAAAAGCAGGAGCTGACGGCCGACCGCGTCGACCCCCTGACCCACTACACGCAGGCCATCCGGCAGGCGCTGTTCCATCAGAAGGTCACCGGACCGCGCGGCGAGCCGATCGACTCCGTCGCGCTGTTCGGCCCGCCGCTCCGCCGCGATGCGCAGAGCCGCAACTTCGTCCTTCGCTTCGGCAAAACGTACGGACGTTCTCCCTGCGGCACCGCGACCAGCGCCAAGCTCGCCTGCATGCTCGAGGACGGCTCGATCCAGGAAGACCAGAACTGGCGGCAGGAAAGCATCGTCGGCACGACCTTCGACGCCTCGGTGAAGGTGGTCGACGGCGCGGTCCTCCCCACCGTTCGCGGAAGCGCCTACATCACCGCCGAGTCCATGCTCATCGTCGACGAGCGCGACCCTCTCTGCTGGGGCTTGACGTAACGTCCCCGAAACGTTCCCTTCCCAGCCGGAATGGCTCACGGAGCGGCGGCGGTTCAGGGCAATGGAATGCGAGGATTGCAGATGAAGAAGACGCTCGTGACCGTGGCCATCGTCGCGCTCGGATTCGGATGTCAGGCCGGAGCGGAGGCCATCAATCGTCCGATCCCCGGGCCGTCGCTCGATCCGCCGGCCAGCGGCCAACAGGTCGCCGTGCTCGCCGGGGGATGCTTCTGGGGCATGCAGGGGATGTTCGAGCACGTTCGCGGCGTGACGAGAGTCGTCGCCGGCTATTCGGGCGGAGAAGAAACGACCGCGCACTACGAAATGGTCGGAACGGAAACGACCGGGCACGCCGAATCGGTGCAGATCACGTACGACCCGAAACAGATTTCCTACGGACGGCTTCTGCAGCTCTATTTCTCGGTAGCGCACGACCCGACGGAGCTCAATCGCCAGGGGCCCGACACCGGCCCGAGCTATCGCTCCGAGATCTTCTTCGCCACGCCGGAGCAGGAGCGGGTGGCGCGCGCCTACGTGGCGCAGCTCGACGGAGCGAAGGTCTTCTCCTCGCCAATCGTCACGAAGATCGCACCGCTGAAGGGCTTCTATCCCGCCGAGGGCTATCACCAGGACTATCTGATCCACCATCCCGAACAGCCCTACATCGTGTTCAACGACCTGCCGAAGATCGCCGCGCTGAAGCGGGTCTATCCGCAGTCGTACCGGGCTGAACCGGTGATGCTCGGCTCGTCGCACTGAGCCGCTGGCACGACTCGTTCAACGTCCGGCCGCCATGGCGAACGCAGGAACGCCGCCTGCGGTCCGGGAGATCGCACCATGGATCGAAGTCACGGCGCGGATCGGCTACGTCAGCATCGGCGTGGTCTACGTCATCGCGGGCTCGATGACCGCGGCAGCCGCCGCGGGAATGGGCGGAAGGACGACGAGCTGGCGCGACGCCATCACCACGATCGGGCGGGCGCCGCTCGGTGGCATTGCGCTGGTGGTCCTCGGCATCGGGCTGATCGGCTACTCCGCCTGGCGCGTCATCAACGGGATCCTCGACTCAGATCACCGCGGCAGTGACGCGAAGGGATGGGCCGTTCGCGCCCGCAGCATCGCCACGGGCGCCGTGCATCTGGCGATGGCCTATGCCGTCCTTCAGTTCGCATTCACGCACCACCACAACAATGCCGGCGGGAACTCGCAGGCCAAAGTGTGGACGGCGCGGGTGATGGACGTTGCCGGAGGACGCTGGCTGGTCGGAGTCGCGGGTCTGATTCTCATGGCCGTCGCCATCGCCGCGCTCTGGCATGCGTGGGACGCCGAGCTCGGGAAACGCCTGCACCTCGAACGGGCGCCAGCGCCGGGCGCCTTCCTCGGCGTTGCGCGGTTCGGAATCGCGGCACGCGGCGTCGTCGCCGGCGTGATCGGAGGATCGCTTCTCACCGCCGCGATCCGGCACGACCCGAGCCGTACCGAAGCGACCAAAGGCGCCCTGCAGAACATCGCCCACGTTCCATGGGGACGGCCGCTGCTCGTTATGGTGAGCCTCGGACTGGCGGCCTACGGCCTCTACCAATTCCTCAAAGCTCGATACCGCACGGTCGAGGCGGACTGACCGCGCGGAGAACCTTTTCCCGCCACTCGCGTATCGTAGCGTCATGCGAGTGCATCGTCTGTTGGCGGCTGCCGTCTGTCTGCTCCTCTCCATTCCATTGCTGGGCCAGTCCGTGCCCCCTCCCGACTGGGTGAACCGGAGCAACGAAGATTCCGCGATTCTGGTCAAAGTCCTGGCGAAGTACGCGCCGGAGGCCGCATCGCGGTTCGGTGTCGACGGACTCGACACCGAGGTCAGCTCGCTTCCGCTCGATGTCAATGCGCGGACGACCGCCGATCTCAACGGGGCCATCACGAAACTGCAGGCGAAGCTGGCCGACGAGAAAGACCCGGCGGTCCGTCAGGACCTGCAGATCCTCACCCACTCCGCGGAGCTCACCATCGAGGGGATGAAGCTCAACGATAAGGACGAGATCCCGTACTTCGACATCCCGCAGACGTTCTTTTTCGGCGTCCGCGGTCTGCTCGATGACCGCGTGGCGCCGGAACGCCGTCCGGCGGCGCTGGTCCGCCTGCGAAAATACGCGGGACTCGAGCCGGGGACGACGCCGCTGACCGAGCAGGCGATGGCCTTCACGCGCGCGCATCTCGCCGACCCCGCCCTGCGAGGGCCGTTCCGGGACAACCTGGTCAAAGACATGGCCAACAGCACGCGCTACGTTGCCGGGATCGAACAGCTCTTCCAGAAGTACCAGATCGCCGGGTACGAGCAGCCCTTCGCGGCGCTGAAGAAGCAGGTCGCAGATTACGAGGCCTTCCTGCAGAACGAGTTGATGCCGCGGACGACCACCGACTTCCGCCTTCCGCCGGAGCTGTACGCCTACGCGCTGAAGCAGTTCGGCAACGACATGCCGGTCGAAGAGCTGATCAGCCGCGCCAAGACCTCGTTCCGGGAGATTCAGAACGAGATGAACACGCTCGCTCCGCTGGTGGCCAAAGAGAAGGGATACCAGTCGTCCGACTACCGCGACGTGATCCGCGATCTGAAGAAGCAGCAGTGGACCGGGCAGGAGATCCTTCCGAAGTACGAAGCGCGGATGAAGCAGATCGAACAGATCATCCGCGATCAGCACATCGTGACGCTGCCGCAGCGCGAGACGAAATTCCGGATGGCCTCCGAGGCGGAGACGGCCGCCACGCCGGCGCCCCACATGGACCCGCCACGCCTGATCGGCAACACCGGCGAGCAGGGAGCGTTCGTCCTGCCGATGCGCATCCCGGCGGCGAACGGCAAGGGAGACATCGGCTTCGATGACTTCACCTTCGACGCCGCGTCGTGGACGCTGTCGGCGCACGAGGCCCGGCCCGGACACGAGCTGCAGTTCGCCTCGATCCTGGAGCACGGCGTCTCGCAGGCGCGCGTGCTGTTTGCCTTCAACAGCGTGAATGTCGAGGGATGGGGACTCTACGCCGAAGCGGAAATGCAGCCGTATGAGCCGCTCGACGGTCAGCTCATCGCCCTGCAGCACCGGCTGCTGCGCGCAGCGCGGGCCTTCCTTGATCCGTCACTGCAGTTGGGGCGGATGACGCGCGACGAGGCCTATCGCGTTCTGGAAGACGACGTCTGCCTGTCGCACGCCATGGCCACCGAAGAGGTCGAGCGCTATACGTTCTGGGCGCCGGGCCAGGCACCGTCCTACTTCGTCGGCTACTCACGTCTGATGGCGCTGCGCACCGATGCGGAGATCGCCCTCGGCAAGAAGTTCGATCGGCAGAGCTACCACGACTTCATCCTGGCGCAGGGACTCGTCCCGCCGCATCTGCTGCGCGACGCGGTGATGAACGACTACGTCAAGCCGAGGATGGCGACCATACCGGCCGCGACCCACTGATCGACGGGGCGGCGCAGACGCTGTCCCGGGTCGCGCAGCTCGCGCTGCGTGAGGCCGCCGGCGCGATAGAGAGTGATCCGCTGCTCGCGCCAGGGAGGGGACGTCGTCGCGCAGCAGCTCCCATTTCTCGCCGTCGAGGCCGCCGCGAAAGTCGGAAGCGCCGCGGCCGGTCGTCCGGATGTGGATCGTGCAGAGGTGTTCCGAGTGCGGGTAGGCTGCGGAGCATCAGCGCCTTGATCAGCGAGTGTTCGCGCCCATGGAGAGCGCGAGCGTGGCGATGACGGTCAGTGCGAATCCCGGATTGCGGAAGAGCTGCCGGACGGCAACTCTCATGGATCCCAGGGCACCGCAAGCCGGCTGCCATGGCATCGGCGCTCTCAAACCAGCGACTTGAGGCCTGGGCCGGCTCGGGCGCTGTCCGAAAGCGGGACAAGAGTGTGCGGCAGCGGGTCATTCCGCCACTCCAATTGCGATACTGTCTCTGGTCATGCGCGACATTGAGCGCCTGCATCAGGCCTGGATCACCGCTTGGCTGGAAAACGACGCGGAGACGATCGGCAAGATGATGACCGCGGAGTACGTGTACGTCGCTCCGAACGGGAAGGTTCTCGAGCGGGAGGCGATCCTCGCTATTGTCCGGTCACCGACGTACAGACTGGATCGGGCGCCGAAGAGCCGGTCGCGGGTCTTTCCGCTCGCGCCCGGTGCCGTGGTGCTCGTTCACCACTCGCGCGCCACGGGATCGTTCGAGGGCCGTGCGTTCGCGGACAACTTCCGCATCGCCACGATTTTCGTCAAACGCGGCCGAACGTGGAAGGTCGGATTCGAGCAGGCTTCGCCGGTCACCTCCTGAAGTCCGGAGCCGGCCGCCTCGCGAAATCCGACGCGCTCGCGCTGATGCGCGCTATTCATATCGCAGCGCCACCACCGGATCGGTGCGTGCGGCGCGGAGCGCGGGGAGACAGCTGGCGAGCAGGGCAACGGCGGCGAGCACCGCGCACACCACCACGTACGTCGCGGGGTCGCGCGGCGGGATCTCGTACAGCAGGCTGGCGATCACGCGCGCCAGCCCCAGCGCGCCCGCCACCCCGACGGCGATGCCGGCGATGGTCAATTGCAGGCCGCGGCCCAACACCATCTTCAGAACCTTCGCGCGCGGCGCGCCCAGCGCCATCCGCACGCCGATCTCGTGCGTGCGCTCGGCGACCGAGTAGGCAATGACGGCATACAACCCGATTGCGGTCAGCAACAGGGCGGCGGCCGCAAAGATCGACAGCAGGATGGTCTGGAATCGCGCCCGGCCGAGGTCCAGCGCCAGCCAATCCTCCATCGTTCGCACGTTGTACAGCGGGGCTTGCGGGTCCATCGACTTCAGAATCTGCTCGATCTGGGGAGCGAGTGTTCCGGGATCGGCGGTGGTTCGAACGACGATGGTCGGGGGCTGCCAGATGAGCTGCGGAAACGGAATGTAATACGCAGGCTGGGGCGGAGTGGCCAGCGCGCTGTTCCGAATGTCGCCGACCACCCCGACGACCTCGCGTGTGTCGTAGCGGGCGCGAGCACCGCCTTCACCCGCGCTGATCGTGATCATCTCCCCGATCGGGTTCTCGTGCGGGAAGTACGTCCTGGCAAAGGACTCGGAGATGATCATCACCGGCTTCGAATCGCGCCGGTCGCCTTCGTTGAAGGTGCGTCCACGCATCAGCGGCATCTTCATCGTCTCGAAGAAACTCGCAGTGACCACGTGAAACGCGGCGCCCGGCTTGACATCGTCCGGCGACACCGGATGGTTCGGGAGCGTGAACCAGATGCCCCAGTAATCGTTCCGACTCATCGGCAACGGTGTCGCACCGGCGGCGCTGACCACTCCGGGCAATGCACGCACGCGGCCCAGAAAACGGGACACGAACTGGTCCATCTGATCGAGGCCGTAGCGCGTCTGGCTGAGATCGAAATTGGCGGTCAGGACATGATGCGGATCGAGTCCGATGTCCACGTGCGACAGGCGCGCGAAGCTGCGCAGGAGCAATCCGGCACCGACCAGCAGCATGACTCCCAGCGCGGTCTGGGTGACGACGATCGCCGACCGCAGCCGGGTGTGCGCCGTGCCTGCGGTCGACGTTCGGCCGCCTTCGCGCATGGTCTCTGCCAGATTCGGTGAAGAGAGCCGCCAGGCGGGCACGACACCGAACAACATTGCCGTCAGGATCGCCAGCGCGCCGGTGAACAGCAGGACCCGGTAATCGATGCCGATCTCCGCAGCCCTCGGCAGGTCGGCCGGATAGAGTCGCAACAGGGCGGCCAGCACCCACGCGGCAACGCCGGTCCCCAGCGCTGCGCCGGCGATCGAAAGCACCAGAGATTCGGTGACCAGTTGCTGCACGATGCGCCTCCGCCTCGCGCCCAGCGCCGTTCGCGTGGCGATCTCCCGGACCCGTCCCGCTCCCCGCGCCAGCATGAGGCTGGCGAGATTTGCACAGGCGATCAGCAGGACCAGTCCCACCGCGCCGAGCAGGATCAGGAGCGGCGTCCGCGTGTTTCCAACCAGAAATTGCAGCTCTCGCCGCGCGGCGAAGGCGACGTGCAGGTTTGTGTCGGGATATTCCGATGCCAGACTCCTTGAGATCGACATGAGGTCGCCGTTTGCCTGTTCGAGACTGACGCCCGGCTTCAGGCGCGCGATCACGGAAACGAAGCGGTTGCCGCGCTGCTCAGCCTTCGGCTTGGTTTGAGGGTCGTCGCTCTCCGCCAAACCGGAAAACGAGATCCACAAATCGCTCGGCTTCGAGCGGAGCGCAAATCGGAATCCGCGCGGCATCACCCCGATGATCGTGTAACTGCGCCCCTGCAGGTCGATGTTGCGTCCGATCGCAGACGGGTTGCCGCCGAAGTGCTCCTGCCACAAGTGGTCGCTGAGGATGGCCACGTGGTGTCCGGGAGCGCTCTCGCCCGGCAGGAACCCGCGGCCAAGTGCCGGGTGGACGCCCAGCAGCGGAAAGAGGCTCGCCCCGACCAGCTCTGCTTGCACGTGCAGCGGCGCTCCCGCTGCGGTGACCGTATAGTCCG
>DATFUW010000207.1:0-2535 GCA_035260605.1 Thermoanaerobaculia bacterium
CACCGTCCACCACGCCTGGTTCTTCGGCAGGCCGGCGTCGAGGCGCTGCCAGGTCCTGCCGCCGTTGCGGGTGACGTAGGCCGCCGGCTTGCCGCCGGGGCTCGTGCGCGGCCAGACCTGGGTGCCGTCCATCGGGAACACCCAGGCGACGTTGTCGTTTCTCGGGTGCAGCACGAGCGGAAAGCCGATGTCGCCGACGGTCTTCGGCATGCCGCGGCCGATTCGCACCCAGGTGTCGGAGGGCCGATCCAGGCGATAAATGCCGCAGTGGTTCTGCTGGTAGAGCCGGTCCGGATTGGTCGCGCACAGGCGGACGCAATGCGGGTCGTGAAAAGTGGGCTTGGCCGGGTCGAAGCCGAATCCCTCGACCACGTCCATGCCCTTGATGAGGGTTTTCCAGCTGCGGCCGCCGTCCGTCGTCTCGTGCACGCCGCCGCCGGACATCCCGATGTAGAGATGGTTGCCGTCGCGCGGATCGACGATGATCGAATGCAGCTTCGGCCCGTCCGGCGTGCCGTCCTGCACGGTGCCCATCCATTCCCGGAACTGCGGGTCGTCGTTGATGATCGAGAACGGCTCCCACGAAATCCCACCGTCGGTCGAGCGGAACAGGCCCTGCGGTGAGGTGCCCGCGTACCACAGGTCCTTGTCCTGGGTGCGGCCCGGCGCGAGCCAGAAGGTGTGGTCGACCGAGCGCCCGGCCTCGCCTTCGCGCGCTTTCGCGAACGCGGGCGGCTTCGCCGCTTCCTTCCAGGTCCTGCCGAGGTCGGTGGAGCGAAAGACGGTCGGCCCGAGATGGCCGGTCTTCGCCGCGGCGAGCAGCGTCTTGCCGTCGCGCGGGTCGAGCACGAGGTGGCTCACGTTATGGCCGAGGAAATGCGGCCCGTCCGCGCGCCATTGTCTTCGCGCCGCGTCGCTGTGGAAGATCCACGCGCCCTTGCGCGTGGCCACGAGCACGATCGTGCGGGGCGCGGCGCGCGCCCGCGTGGACCGGCGTTTCGCTGAAATCGCATTCTTGCTCTTAGTGCGCGTGCCTGCCATGGCCGGCTCCTTTCAGCGTCGATGGGGCAATTCGGGTCGGAACAATATACGTCTAGAGGGATGTACGTTAGTTCGTGCCAGCCGCCTCCCAAATCGAAGGCGGCAAGAGCACCCCCTGGCTGCGCATGGAGCGAGCAGCTCGCGCGAGCCTTCGCGGCGAGCTGGTCGCGATTGCGTCCAACGGAGCCGTGACTTTGTAGCCGAGCGACCGGGCCTGAAGGGCGGTGGCGCGCACACAGGCTTCCGCGAAAACGCCGACGAGCACGATGTCCGTGACCCCCTTCGACTGAAGAAATCGGTGCAACTCCCGGTTCGAGAATGCACTCGGTGCGGACTTTCTGAAAACCGGGACCTCCGGGGAAACGCCGACCCTTGGATCGATTTCGGCGCCGCGAGTGCCGGCCAGGGCGGCGTTCCTGCGGAACAGATTGCCGATGAGTTGCGATCGCCGGAACGCGTTCGCGATGGCCACGACGAGCGCGCCGGCATAGGCCCGACCGGAAAGCACCGCTCGAGCCGCCCTGAGCACCTGGTCGGCGCCGGCGTCACCCACCGGCATCCGCCCGTTTCCGGAATCCAGGAAGTCGACCTGCAGATCCATGAGGAAGACCGCCGTGCGGGACATGGCTGACCTGACGGGGAGCTCGATCAGTGACGGCCGGCGCGGGCGCCCGGCGCCAGCTCATAGAACAACAGCACCTTCACCGTCGGTTCCTTTCATGGATTTTCACAAAGCGTTCGCCCGCCGCCTTTCGGGTCCGACTTCATGATCTTACCGCCGAGGACATCGCAATAGAAATGGCGAATGGCGTCCCGGTCCTTCCGCGGAACGAGAACCGACGAATGGTTTCCAAAGATGACCCGCGCCATGGTCATTTCCTCGCGGCCTGGGTGCGGGGGTAGGGGTCCTGAATTACGGCGGTGCCGGTCTCCAGCAGTGACTTGAGGTTGGAGAGCACCTTTGGCCAGCCGCCTGACACCGATTCGATGAGCTTCGAGAGGTCGCGCTCGCTGGCGTGGGTGATGGAGAGCTTGACTGCCGTCCCGCTCGGTTCGAGTTCCATGGTGCAGAGCGAATCGCCTTCGGCGATGAGCTCGGGCTTGCTCTCGTGATGCCAGCGGATGACCAGCCGGCGCGGCGGCTCGGCCGCGACGATCTCGCCGGCGTCGAGCGTCTGGCCGTCGGGGGATATGAGCTTCCAAGGGGACCCTGGCGTCCACCGGCTCTCGCAGTGGCAGCCGAACCAGTACTGCTTCATGAATTCCACGTCGCGGGTCAGGGCCGACCACAGCTTCTCTGGCGTGGTGCGGATATACGTCACGTAGACGAAGGTCGATTTAGCCATGGGTTTACTCCAGTTGTAGTTCCAGGTCCGGGGTCCTCATGCCGAGAGGGGTTCCGCCAGGACCAGGGAGCCGCTCTCCAGCAGGGACTTCAGGTTGCAGATGATCTGAGGCCAGAAGCCGGACACCGTGGCAATCAATTTCGAGGGT
>DATFUW010000208.1:0-2742 GCA_035260605.1 Thermoanaerobaculia bacterium
AGAGGTGCGCTCCGAATTCGTGATCCGCGTGGAGGGGGAGGTGGTCGCGCGCGCACCCGAATCGCGCAATCCGAAGCTCCCCACGGGAGATGTGGAGGTGCTGGCGCGGGAGATCGAGATCCTCAACACCGCCGAGACGCCGCCGTTCCTGATCGAAGACGACACCGACGCCGCCGAGGAGTTGCGCCTGAAGTACCGCTACCTCGACCTCCGCCGGCCGCTGCTGACCTCGAACCTGATCCTGCGCGACCGCGTGGCCTACGGCGTGCGCGACTACATGCACCACAACGGCTTTCTGGAGATCGAGACGCCGATGCTGACGCGCTCCACGCCCGAGGGGGCGCGCGACTACCTGGTCCCGAGCCGCATCCATCATGGGATGTTCTACGCGCTTCCGCAGTCGCCGCAGATCTTCAAGCAACTGCTGATGGTCTCCGGGATGGAGCGCTACTACCAGATCGCCCGCTGCTTCCGCGACGAAGACCTGCGCCGCGACCGGCAGCCGGAGTTCACGCAGGTGGACGTCGAGGCCTCGTTCATCGACGAGGAGTTCGTCTACGCGCTGATCGAAGGACTGTTCACCGAGATCTTTCCGCCGGAAGGCATTCCGGTGCGCACCCCGTTCCCGCGCATGCGGTGGCAGGAGGCGATGGATCGCTTCGGCAGCGACCGCCCCGACACGCGCTTCGGGATGGAGCTGATCGACATCACGGCGGCGGCCGGGACGATCGAGTTCCCCGCGTTCCGCGAAGCGCAGAGCGTGCGCGGCATTGTCGTTCCCGGCGGCGCGGTGCTCTCCCGCAAACGGCTGGACGATCTCGCCGAGGAGGCGAAGAAGCTCGGCGCCGGCGGGCTGGTGTGGATCAAGTTCGACGCGCAGCGCGGATCGTCGATCCGCAAGTTCCTCGACGACGCCGCGCTCGACCGCCTGCGCGCCGCACTCGCTGCCGGCGACGGCGATCTCGCGCTGGTCATCGCCGGGAAAACCACGACCGTCTGGGACGTGCTCGGCAGCCTGCGCCTGCGCATCGCCCGCGAGCAGGAGATGGTCCCGGCGGAGCGATGGGACTTCCTCTGGGTCGTCGACTTCCCGCTCTTCGAGTGGGACGAGGAGACGCAGCGCTGGTTCGCGCGGCACCATCCGTTCACCTCGCCGAAGCTCTCCGACCTGGACACGCTGGAGAGCGATCCGGGATCGACGCTGGCGCGAGCCTACGACGTCGTCCTCAATGGGCTCGAACTCGGCGGCGGCTCGATCCGCATCAACAGGTCCGACGTGCAGTCGCGCATGTTCCGGGCCCTGGGTATCAACGCCGAGGAGGCGCGCGAGCGCTTCGGATTTCTGCTGGAGGCGTTCCGCTACGGCGCACCGCCGCACGGCGGCATCGCCCTCGGCTTCGACCGCATGGTCATGCTCATGGCCCGCGCCGACTCGCTCCGCGAAGTCATCGCCTTTCCCAAAACCACCCGGGCGCAGGACCTGATGAGCGAGGCCCCGTCGCCCGTCGACGCAAAGCAGTTGAACGAGCTGAGAATCGGCATCACCCGATGAACGCTCTCCTTCCTGACCTGTTCCTCGTTCCATGAAGCCGTTCATCACGGTCCACCAGGCCTCCGCCTCCTATCCCGTGTTCATCGGCCGCGGCCTGCTCGATTCGGCCGGCAGTCTCGTCCGGCCGTCGGGACGGGTTTTCGTCATCACCTCGATGGCGCTGCGCGACCGTTTCGGGGAGCGACTGGCGCGATCGTTTCCGGCGGCGGAGGTCATCGAATTCGAAGAAGGGGAGAGCCGGAAGACGCTGGCCACGGCGAACCAGATCGTGACGCAGTTGCTCGACCGCGGAGGGAAGCGCGACTCCATGGCCGTGGCCGTCGGCGGCGGGATGATCGGCGACACGGCCGGATTCGCGGCCTCGATCTTCCTGCGGGGCATCGATCTAGTGCACGTGCCGACGACCCTGCTGGCGCAGGTCGACAGCTCGCTCGGTGGAAAGGTCGCCGTCAATCACGAACGGGGAAAGAACCTCATCGGCAGCTTCCACCCGCCGCGGGCGGTCGTCTCGGATACGGCGCTGCTCGACACCCTGCCTGCGCGCGAGAAGCTCAGCGGCCTGTACGAGGCGCTCAAGGGCGGCGTGATCGGAGACCCGGAATTGTTCGCCATGCTCGAGAAACGCGGCGCGGTGGACCTCGACGCGGTCGTACGCAAAGCCGTGGTGGTGAAGGCAAAGATCGTGTCGTCCGACGAGAAAGAGGCGGACCTCCGTCGCCTGCTCAATTACGGGCACACGCTGGCGCACGGAATCGAGGCAGCCCTGCGCTACCAGGGACTGACCCATGGGGAGGCGGTGGCCTGGGGGATGATCGGGGCCAACGAGATCGCGGTGCGCCGCGGAGTTCTCGACGATCCGACGCGCCGGCGCATCGACGCCGCGGTCCGCGAGTGGGAGCCCTCGCCGCTGCCGGTGCTTGATCCCGACGCCGTCCTCGCGGCGTCGGAACACGACAAGAAGAACACCGGAACGCAGCGCATCATGGTGCTCGCGCGAAAGATCGGGAAGTGCGAGGTGGTGTCGGGCATCTCCGACGACGAGCTGCGGCGCGGCCTGGCCGCGATCGGCATCGGATCCTGACGCCGGATCTACACCGAGGCCCGCTGCGCCGTGACGAATCCCGTATCGGCGGAGCGCTTCACCGGCAGCTTGATGACCATGCTGGTCCCCACGCCTTCGATCGAGGCGA
>DATFUW010000209.1:0-3585 GCA_035260605.1 Thermoanaerobaculia bacterium
GCGGCGGCGATGCCCTTGCCGAGGCCCGAAACCACACCGCCGGTGATGAAGATGTACTTGGTGCTCATGACGACCTCCGGTCGGACGACGAGGACTGTTGAACGAGAAATCTTGAATGTCGAACGCACGTCTCCCATTCAACAGCCAACGTGAAGCATTCGACATTCCCGTTTTTTGGGAGGGGAGAGATCGGCTGAGGTCGTCGTACTTCGAAGGTCGTGAGCCTTGCGCTCACGCTCGTTTCCCCCGGTCAGCCATCTTCTTCAGTTCGCGCTCGACGCGCTCCACATCCTCGGGACGGTCGACGCCCAGATGTGGTTCGCTCGTTTGCAGCACTCGAATTTTAAGGCCGTTCTGCAGCGCCCGCAACTGTTCGAGCGATTCGGCACGTTCCAGCGGAGACGTTCCGAGCTCCGCGAGCGCGCGCAGCACCGAAGTCTGATACCCGTAGAGCCCGATGTGACGCTGTGCGCCGGCGAGCGGGGCGCGCGAGAAGTAGAGCGCGGTGCCGTCGAGCGCCGTGACGACCTTCACGATGTCGCGAGAGCCGAGTTCCTTCTCGCTGTCGAAGGGGCAGGCCAGCGTGGCCATGTCGATTCCGCTCGACTGCAACTCGTCGATCACGGCGTCGATCGAGCGCGGATCGATCAGCGGCTCGTCGCCCTGGACGTTCACCACCTGATCGAAATCCTCGCCGAGCAGGGGGAGGGCGGCGGCAATGCGGTCGGTCCCCGACTGGAACGCCCCCTCCGGGCGCACCGCCCGCCCGCCGAACGAAACGACGTGCTCGGCGATGCGCGCGTCGTCGGTGGCCACCCAGACCGCAGCGGCACGACGCGAACGGGCCGCCCGTTCGTATACTCGTTGAATGAGCGACACACCGGCGATCGGCGCCAGCGGCTTGCCGGGAAAGCGCGTGGAAGTCCAGCGCGCAGGGATCAGAATGGCCGCCTTCATGGACCGCATGCATGGTATCAGCGCTGCCGACCGCCGGCTGATGCTGCGTCTGGCCGTGGCCCTGCTGGCGATCTTCGTCGGGCTCGCGGCATTCAGCCGGCTCGATCGCTTCTACTCCCACAAATTCTTCGATTCGACCGGCCGCGCGGAGTGGATTTGGCCGCACGTGCGACTGAGCCGCGGCACGCCGGTGGCCTGCTTCGCCACCCGGGACTTCGACCTGGCCCCGAGCCGCTACTTCACGCGGATCAAGATCGGCGCCGATCCCGAGTACACCCTCTACTTCAACGGCCGCGAGATCGGAGGACGGCGGACCGGCGAGGAGTACGCGCTCGATGTCTATGACGTCTCCGCGCTGGCGCGCGACAAGGGCAACCGCATCGTGGTCGCCCTCCGCAGCGCCAACGGCGTCGGAGGCCTGATCGCCTCGGTCGATCTCTCGCCCGACTACAAGAACATCATCCCGACCGGGAGTGAGTGGCGCATCGTCCGCCGCTGGAACGACCGCCTGCTGCTGCAGGACGCCCCTGTTGCGGCGGTCTCCGCGCCGATGCTCCTCGGACGTCCTCCGATCGGCCGGTGGAACTACCTCCAGCCGCGGACCGTCCCGCTCGCGCTGCCGCTGCGCGGAGTGGTCGAGCCGCACACCTCGTTCGCCTTCGAGACGGCGCTTCCCGACATCGATATCGTCAGCGGCGTGGCGGTGGCGGTCTCCAGGCCGACGCGCGCCACGGCGTACGATTTCGGGCCCGTTCGCGGGCGCGCGCGCGTGACGGTCGCCTGGGACGAGGCGGAGAGCCGCGCGGTGCGCGTCCGCTTCGCCAACGCTCGCGCCGAACTGATGTCCATCGAGGGACCAGTTGACACCTTCGTCTTCGCTCCCGGCGAGAAGACGGTCGTCGATTCGCAGCTCCGCAGCTTCCGCTACGTGATGGTGTACGGAGCGCACGCCGCCGTCGACGTGCTGCAATAGCGGGTGGCGCTCAGTACAGCACTTTGCGCACGAAGTACTCTTCGCGGCTGATCTGCTTGGAGTCGAGCGCCTGGGCGTCGTCGCGCGTCATGAGGAAGCGTCCCGACGATCCGCCGATCGTCGTCTTCATGAACAGCTCCACGGAGTCGATCCGGATACCCGGGACACCGGCGTCGTGGACGATGAGGAACGCGGTCGCGGAGAGCGCATTGAACACCCGCTCTTCGCTGTCTGCGGTCACGTCGGCGCGCAGCGTGTGCTCGCCCGTGGCCTTCAGCTGATGCTCGTAGATGCCGACGTTTTCGAAGGCCATCTCGAATTTGCTGAGCACGTCGTTGGCGAGCATCGGCCCGGTCGGCGCTGCCGTCGCGGGCGCGGTATCGGTCGGCGGAGGAGCGGCCGGATTGGTCCCCGGGATCTTTTTCAGATGGATCGTCGATCCGAGGGAGGGCTGCTGCTGCGTCGTCTCGGCCTGGCTCTGGCCGCCAACGGCCAGGATCTCGCCGCCGCCCATCTTCGTCGTCTGATCGGACTTCGCGAAATCGATCGATCCGGCATCGACCCGCAGCATCTGTCCCGATTCCAGCCGGAACGTCGCCACCCCTTTCGTGATCGTCGGCTTGGCCTTGGCGCGGTACTGCGTCCCATCCTTCATGATCACGAAGTAGGTGGCGAACGCCGGAAGCGACAGCGCGAGCATGGCAACGAACAGAATGAGCGGTTTCCGCATGCGGGTCTCCTGGTTTGAACCGTCGATTATACTGATCGTTCTGTGAACGAGGGGCCGCCGCAGGCCATTCCTCACAGGCGAATCCGAAAGCCGACGATCAATGAGGCATTCCCCGAGGTCTTCATGTTAGTGGTCATGGAAGCCGCCGCCACGGCGGAACAGATCGAAGTCGTCGTCCAGCACATCGAGCGTGTCGGGCTGAGGGCCCTCCCGATCCCCGGCGCGCACCGCACGGCGATCGCGGTGACGGGGCAGGAAGCACAAAAGGACCCGCTGGTCGTCGAGAACTTTCCCGGCGTCAAGGAAGTCATCCTCGTCACCCAGCCGTACAAGCTGGTGAGCCGCGAGGCCAAGCCGGACGACAGCATCATCCGCGTCGGCGGGGTGGACGTGGGCGGATCGGGCGTGGTCGTCGTCGGAGGTCCGTGCGCGGTGGAGTCGCTCGACCAGACGCGCACGATTGCCGAAGGGATCAAGCGCGCGGGCGGGCAGCTCTTCCGCGGTGGCGCGTACAAGCCGCGCACCTCGCCGTATTCGTTTCAGGGTCTGGGCGAGCCGGCGCTGGAGATCCTGGCGCGCGTGCGCGAGGAGTTCGACCTGCCGGTGGTCACCGAGGCGATCGACCACGACTCGCTGCAGCTCGTCGAGCGCTATGCGGATTGCATTCAGATCGGCGCGCGGAACATGCAGAACTTCGCCTTGCTGAAGTCGGCGGGACGGGCGCGCAAGCCGGTTCTGCTGAAGCGGGGGATGTCGGCCACGCTGGAGGAGCTGCTGCTTTCGGCCGAGTACATCATGTCCGAAGGCAACTACAACGTGATCCTCTGCGAGCGCGGCGTGCGGACGTTCGCCGATCACACGCGCAACACGCTCGATCTGTCGGTCGTCCCGGCCATCAAGCGCATCAGCCACCTGCCGATTCTGG
>DATFUW010000210.1:0-2889 GCA_035260605.1 Thermoanaerobaculia bacterium
GTCGTGGTGCTGCAGAGCCGGATGCTCGTGGCGGCGCGCCATGGACAGGCGGTCGGCGCGGAGATGGGGCAGTTGCATTTTGCCGCCGTGCTGATGCTCGGATATTTCGTGGCCCTTAGTTTTCTGGCGCTGCGTCCCTACTTCCGGGTCCAGGCCAGCCGCTTGCTCTCCGCGCTGGTGCTCTTCCCGCTTCCGCTCTTCTTCCTGATCCTGATGCAGGAGCTGTTCGTCAGCACGCCGCCGGCATTGCTTCCGGCGCAGACTCCGGCGTCGCTGGTGTTTCTGGCGACGGTGGCCGTCCTGGCATTCGCCATCGCCCTGCACTCCGTCCGCCATCGCCACATGTTCCTGGAGACGACGAACCTTCGCGAGCTGCTGCAGCCGCGCGTCGATCCCGGACAGCGGCACATCGGCGGCGTGGCCTTCGACAGCTAATCAATCGCGGAACGATGAAGGATGAACGATGACCGGTTCATCGTTCATGGTTCATCGTTCTTCGTTATTCGGCCATGCATGCAGGAGATCTGAAACTCGAGTTGAGCCGTCTCTTCTCGCTCGCGCTGCCGCTTGCGGCGGCCGAGGCGGGGACGCAGGTGATGAGCGTCGTCGACATGGCGGTGATCGGCCGCCTTGGTGGGCGGGAGCTCGCCGCGACCGGACTGGCGAACGCCGTCTTCTTCGGTGTCTCGGTTTTCGGGATGGGACTCATGCTCGGCGTCGATCCGCTGATTTCGCAGGCGGTCGGCGCGTCCGAGCTGGTGCGGGCCCGGCGCAATCTCTGGCAGGGAGTCTGGCTCGGACTGATCACCGCCGGCTGTCTGACCGCGGTTTTGCTCGGCGGGCCGCTGCTGCTGCAGGTCCTCGGCGTCCAGCCGGAGCTGGTGGCGCCGGCGACGAGCTACCTGCTGATCCGGCTGATCGGGCTCTCGCCGTGGCTGCTCTTCTTCGTGGTGCGCGCCTACCTTCAGGCCCACCACGCCACCCGCCCGATGGTCGTGTCGATGATCGTGGCGAACGTCCTCAACGTCGGCGGTGACATCGTGCTGGTGTTCGGCGGGCACACGCTGCCGGAATGGAGCGGCGTGCTGCGCGGGATTCCGCCGCTCGGCGTGGCGGGGGCGGCGATCTCGACGGTGGTCTGCCAGCTCGTGCAGCTCGCCATCGTCGCCGCGGCCGTGGTCCGAATCCCGATTCCGCACGGCGTCGCGTTTTCGCGGCGATGGATCGGCGCCGATGTTCGGCGCGCGGTTCGGGTGGGACTGCCGACCGCGTTTCAGGTGACGGCCGAGGTAGGGATTTTCGTGCTCGTGGCGCTGCTCGCCGGCCGGATGGGGACGGTCGACCTCGCCGCGCATCAGTTGGTAATCACCCTCGCCTCGTTCACCTTCACCGTGGCTCTCGGAGTGGCCACGGCGGGGTCGGTACGCGTCGGACTGGCCGTCGGCGCGCGCGACCAGGAACGGGTGCGCGTCGCCGGGTACGCCACTTTCATCGCCGCGGCGATGGTGATGTCGGTCGGCGCGACGCTGTTCATCACCGTTCCGTCGCTGCTGGCGCGGATGGTGACCGATCAGCCGGGCGTGATTGCCGCCTCGCTGCCGCTCTTCTTCGTCGCCGGTCTGTTCCAGCTCTCGGATGGTCTGCAGGCGGCGGGGATCGGCGCCCTGCGCGGCGCGGCCGACACGAGATTTGCTTTCTTCAGCAATCTCATCGGCTACTGGCTTATCGCCCTGCCGCTCGCTCTCTTCCTCGGCTTGCGGCTGCACATGGGCGTCGTCGGTTTCTGGTGGTCCTTCGTCGCCGGCCTGACCACCGTGGCCATCCTCGTGTTCTTCCGGTTCCGGACGTTGTCGTCGAAGGAAATCACGCCGCTCGCGGAGATGGCAACGTAGAGCGAGCAACGGGGACCGAGAACGATGAACGGGATGCGTGTTCATCGTTTAGAATCTGATCAGAGCTTCGATGTCCTTCGTTCACCTCCACCTCCACACCGAATACTCGCTCCTCGACGGCGCCACACGGCCCGAAGCGCTCGCCAAACGGGTGGCGCAGCTCGGCATGCCGGCATGTGCGATCACCGACCACGGCAACATGTTCGGGGCGATCGAGTTCTACAACGCCATGAAGGGAGTCGGCGTGAAGCCGATCATCGGCTGCGAGATGTACGTGGCCTACGGCTCGCGCTTCGACAAGGCGGGAGTGGAGGATCAGTCGGCCGACGCCGGATCGAACAACCATCTGATTCTTCTGGCGGCGAACGATACGGGCTACCACAATCTGGTCAAGCTCGTCAGCGCCGGATACACCGAGGGGTTCTACTACAAACCGCGGATCGACAAGGAGTTGCTGCGTGAGCACCGCGAGGGGTTGATCGCGCTCTCGTCATGTCTGAAGGGGGAAGTCTCGCAGAGTCTCGCGTCGGGAAATCCGACTCGCGCGAAAGAGGCGGCCCTGCAGTACCGGGAGATCCTCGGGCCGGAGAACTTCTTTCTCGAGATCCAGGACCACGGCATCCCCGATCAGCAGAAGATCATCCCCATGATGGCCCGCCTGGCCGAGGAAACCGGATTGCAGCTCGTGGGGACGAATGACTCGCATTACCTCGAAAAGAGCGACTCCTTCGCGCACGAAGTGCTCCTCTGCATCGGCACGGGAAAGACCCTCGGCGATGAGCGGCGGATGAAGTTCTACTCCGACGACTTCTACGTCAAGGGGGCGGACGAGAGGCGGCGGGTCTTCAGCGCGTATCCACAGGCTGTAGAGAACACCGTGCGCATCGCCGAGCGGATCGATTTCAGTCTCGACGTCTCCGGGCTGCATCTGCCGAAGTTTCCGGTGCCCCAAGGGTTCGATTCGACCGCGTACTTCGAGAAGATCGCGCGGGAGGGG
>DATFUW010000211.1:0-8439 GCA_035260605.1 Thermoanaerobaculia bacterium
TTCGGTGATCCGCGCGCCGTTCGACGGCGTGATCACCGAGCGCTTCGCGCGCATCGGGCAGAAAGTGCTGCTCGACGACAACACGCCCCTGTTCAAGATCACCGCGCTCGAGCCGCTGCTGACCCGCGTCTACTTCCCCGAGCAGACGATCGGACGCCTGCGCCTCGGCCAGACGGTCCTCGTCAGCGCCGCCGAGTTCCCCACCGTCACCACCACCGGCAAGGTCACGTTCCTCAGCCCGATCGTCGATCCGGGGAGCGGATCGTTCCAGGTGATGGTGACGGTCGCCCGCGATGCCGGAAAGGTCCTGCGTCCGGGCATGTCGGTCAACCTGCGCTTCGTCGACGAGCAACGCTGATGACCCGACTGGAAACCACCCCCAAACGGCGCGTCCGCTCCACCGCCGACTCCCTGCTCATCCACGACATGAAGAACATCTGGTTCCGGCTGAACCTCCTGCTGTCGAACCTCGACGAGCACTACGGCGACCCGGAGTTCAAGCGCAGCGTGGTCGAGCACCTCGGGGCGACGCTGGCGAAGATCGAATCGATCGTCGGCCGTTCGGCCGCGCATCAGGACTCCATCCTGATCAAGGTCTCGCTCGATCTGAACGATCTCGTGCTGCAGGTGTCGCGGCGCCGCACTCCGCCGCGGAGCGGAAACGGCGGCGAACATCTCGACGTGGAACTCACGCTCGGCGACATTCCGCACGTGTGGGGCGATCCCTACTACCTCGAGGACGCGCTGGCCAGCATCTTCCACAACGCGTTCGAAGCGGCGGCTATGGCCGGATCGCGCGTCGGCGTCCGCACCTTCACGCAGCGGCGCAAGGCGGTGATCGAGATCGCCGACGACGGGCCCGGAATGACCGAGGAGTTCGTGCGCGATCGGCTCTTCCAGCCGTTCCAGACCACGAAGACGGCGGGGGTGGGGCTCGGTCTGTATACCGCGCGCCAGATCATCCTCTTTCATCGCGGCGAGCTCGACATCCGCAGCAGGCCGGGCGAGGGGACGACCGTGCAGGTGCGACTGCCCGCGGCACGCGCGGAGGCCCAATGAGCTCCAGCCTGGCGATCGTCGAGGACGATCCGCTGCTGCTCGATCAGCTCGTCTGGAGCCTCAAGAGCGAATTCGAGATCCACTCGGCGTCCGACGCGCAGCGCGGCCTGACGCTGACCGAGTTCGATCCCGACCTCTTCCTGCTCGACCTCGGCCTCCCCCCCTCGGGCGAGCCGCGCGAGGGGCTCGATCTGATCCGCGCCATCCGCCAGAAGAAGCCGGAGACCACGATCGTAGTCATGACCGGCGAGACCGATCGCCGATTCGCGCTCGAGGCGATGGAGCTCGGCGCGTTCGACTTTTTTCAGAAGCCGCTCGACAAGTCCGAGCTGCTGCTGATCCTGCGGCGCGCCGCGGAGCGCAACAAGCTCCTGCAGGAAAACCGCGCGCTGAAGGAGGAGATCGTCGGTCGCCATTCGTTCGACGAGCTGGTCGGCGCCAGCGCGGTGATGCGCGAGCTGTTCCGATCGATCCAGAAAGTCGCGCCGAGCAACGCCAGCATCCTGATCCACGGCGAGAGCGGCACGGGAAAGGAGCTGGTGGCACGCTCCATCCACCGCGCGAGCCTCCGGACGAAGGGACCGTTCGTGGCGGTGAACGGCGCCGCGCTGCAGGACACGCTCGCCGAGTCCGAGCTGTTCGGACACGAGAAAGGGGCCTTCACCGGCGCGGCCGGAACCCGCGCCGGGAAATTCGAGCTCGCCCACCGCGGCACGCTCTTCCTCGACGAGCTGGCGACGCTCTCCGCCTCGGTCCAGGCCAAGCTCCTGCGCGCCCTCGAGAGCCGCGAGATCGAACGCCTCGGCGGAACGCGGCCCATCGCCGTCGACATCCGCCTGATCGCCGCGACGAACGAGGAGCTCGACGCCCTCATCGCCGCCGGAAAGTTCCGCGAGGATCTCTTCTATCGGCTCAACTCGGTCGTGCTGCGCATCCCACCGCTGCGCGAGCGCCGCGAGGACATCCCGCTGCTGGCCGATTTCTTCGCCGTCCGCTATGCCAAACGAAACGGCAAGCCGCGCAAGCGCTTCGCTCCCGCCACGCTGGAGCTGTTCGCCGAGCACCCGTGGCGCGGAAACGTCCGCGAGCTGGAGCACGTCGTGGAAATGCTGACACTCATGGTGGACGAGGACGAAGTCACCCCCGACCACCTCCCAACGACGTTCCGCGCGGGCGCGGCCGTCGAGGGAAACGGCCAGGCGCTCGCGTTCCCCGAGGCGGTGGCCGGATTCGAGCGACGGCTGCTCGAACGCGCGATCCGAAACGCCGGCGGCGTGAAGGCCAAGGCCGCGCGCGCCCTGCACCTCGATACGAATCAGATGAAGTACCTCTGTCGCAAGTATCGCCTCTGAATTTTTCACCCGGCGGTGAGAAATTCACCGCGATGAGGCGTGCAAGTCATTGATTTCCCGTCGGCCAATCGTGGCCGCGGCGTTGCAGTGGTCCCGGCAACCCGTTCAACACGAAGAAGGAGGAGAAACCATGGCACACGAAGTCAGGATCAAGCTCACCAACGAACAGAAATCGAAGATCAAGGAAGCGACCGGGAAGGACATGGACGAGTTCCGCGTCGAGGCGGTCGGCGCGAACCCGGCAGTATCGGCCGTCGCGGGATCGAAGTCGCCGAGGCTCTCGGCGAGGCAGTCGGCCCGCCAGAGCGCGCGCCAGTCGGCAAGGCAGTCGGCCCGCCAGAGCGCACGGCAGTCGGCGAGGCAGTCGGCCCGCCAGAGTGCCCGCAAGTCGGCGCGGCAGAGCACGCAGCAGTCCGCGCGGCAGAGCGCACGCCAGAGCGCGAGGCAGTCGGCCCGCCAGTCGGCGCGTCAGTCCGCGCGCCAGTCGATGCGCGCCGGCAACGAAGAGCTGGTGTAGTCCTCCAACCAATCGCCACGGTCAAAGCCCCGCCATCCGGCGGGGCTTTTTGCGCTACCAGACCATCGACTGGATCCAGCGCCTCGTTCCGCGCGCGAGCTGCTCGAGATACGACGCGCGCTTGCCGAAAATCTTCACTCTGCCCTCCATCTCCGGGAGGAGCGTTTCGGAGGCGTTGTCGAAGACGGCCACGGCGACGAAGCGGTCGGGCTCGGAGGGGGGGCGCAGCGCGGCGCTCGATCCGGCGATGCGCGCGGCATCGGGCGTGGACGGCGAGATCGAGGCGATCGTTCCATGAAGGATCTGCCACGGCCGCGAGTCGAGTTGCAGCGACACGCGTGCGCCGGGGAAGACGTCGACCAGCATTCGTTCGGAGATCAGCAGCTCCGCTTTCATCGTGCGGCAATCGCCGACGGTACCCAGGAGCGTCCCGGCGCGAACGAACTTGGAGCGGAGGTCCCGCAGGCGCGGGGTGAGGACGACGCCGGCGATGGGACTGCGCACCTGCAGTCGCTCGCGGTCCGCTTCCCCCTTCGCCAGCGCGCGTTCCGCGGCGTGCTCGCGCTGCTCGCTGCGGAAGAGCTCCGCGGCATCGGCCCCGGCGCGGTGGCGCCGCGCATCCGCGGCGAACATCCGGCTCTCGGCGCTCAGGCTGTCGACGGCGTACTGCACGGCGCCGCTGTCGAGCGCCAGGATCACGTCTCCCTTGTTCACCCGTTCTCCCTCTGCGGCGCGGACTTCGCGCACGCTGCCGTCGGCGGGGGCCTGCAGCGCGAGCGTGCGCAGCGGTTTCAACACGGCGTCGGCCGAGATCACGCGCCGCGGCCAGGGGATGGCCAGCACCAGCAGCAGCGCCGTTCCGGTCAGCAGCAGCGGTTTGCGCATTCTCGGCGACATGATCCACTCCTTCTTGTCCGTGACGAACAACCGCAGGATGCGCCACGTCAGGCGCACGCGTTTCTTGAAGATGACCGCCAGGGTGACGATCAGCAGCACGACCGCCAGCTCGGGGAAGTAGCGCGAGTAGAAGTTGAAGAAGAGCTTTCCGACGAAGGCCATGATCGAGCCGACGTAGAGCAGCGCGAGCGGGCCGTAGATCCAGTAGATGCGGCGCCGCCGGCGCGTGGCGGCCGGAACCTCGACGTCGAGCCGCAGGACGTGGCGCTGGAACAGCGCGCCGAGATAGCGGAACGACTCCTCGCGGAGCTCGGGGATCTCCAGCACGCTCGACAGCGCGTGGTAGCCGTCGATCTTGATCAGCGGATTGATGTTGAAGAAGACGGTGGAGATCCCGGTGAAGAGCATGGTCTTGTAGGCCAGCTCGTGCACGAGCGTGTCGGGATACGAGGCCACCCAGGTGATGGTCGCCGCCGAGCAGAGGAAGGCCTCGACGTAGATCCCGGCGATGGTCACCCAGAGCTGGTGCCATTTGTTCTCGAACAGCAGCGAGTCGCTGGTGTCGCAGTAGAACGCCGGCGTGAAGTACAGCAGGGCGATGCCCATGTCGTGCACCTCGCCCCCGTAGATCTTGGTGGCGTAGCCGTGGCCGAACTCGTGAATCGCGCCGATGATCGTGAGGATGCAGAAGAACTGCACGGCATCGAGAAACGGCTTACGCAGAAAGGCGTAGAGCTCGATCGTGCCCGCCCAGATCGGTGCCCAGTGGGCCATGAAGACGGCGATGGTGAAAAGAAAGAAAAAGGAGGAAATGATCACCGTCGGCGGCGTCCAGACCCAGCGGACGTAGCGGACCGTGCGGTCGAGAAAGCGGTTGGGATCGAAGACCTTGAAGAGCAGGAAGAAGGGATTGAACCCCTCGGCGCGCTCCTCGGCCGCGCGTTTGCGCGCGGTCTTGAACTTCTCCACCAGCGCCAGATGGCGCCGCATGCCGCGCTGCTCGAGCATCTCGAACTCGCGCAGCATGTCCTCGTACTCCAGCACGAAATCGAGCGTGACGTCCGCGCCGGGGATGCGCCGGTTGTACTCCTCGCGGATCTGGCCGACGGTGCGCGTGCCGTCGAACATCTCGATCAGACCCCAGTCGGCGTCGCTGAACTTGTAGTACTTCGCCGTTTCGGTGTTCTTCACCATCCAGAACACCTCGCCCATCTGCGTCTGCCGGCGGATGACGAGATGCGAGCCCAACGCGGGCCGCGAGTCGGACGGCGCGAAGCGCGCCAGCGCGGAGGCGGTCGATGCGAGCGACATTCTGTTTCTTCACCCCGTATGTAGAGCCGCCTCTCCAGGCGGCTCGTCCCGCCGCCGGCTGGAGAGCCAGCCCTACATCACGGCAGCAAGGGCCAGAGCTTGAGCCATACCCAGCGCACGGGCGCCCGCAACATTGCGAACAGCACCGGACGCGTAGCCACACGCACCTTCCCGTCACCGAGCATTCCGGCGCGGAGCGCGCCGTCGGCGTTCTCCACGCGTGACTCGGCGATGACGAACCGCTCCTTCCCCTCTTCGTGCACCGCGGCGCCGATCCGCGTGATCACGCCGCGATAGGTGCGCGTCGGGTAGGGATGGATCTTCAGCGCGACCGGCTCTCCGGTCCGCAGCATCGACGCTTCGATCTCCGGGACGGCGACGTCGACGTCGACCTGCCGCAGGTTGCCGATCACCGCGAGCTCCGATCCGCTGCGGAGGAACTGGCCGATCCGCTCCTCGAGATCGGGTGTCAGCAGGACGCCCGCGGCCGCGGCGCGGATCTTCGTGCGGTCGAGCTGCTGCTGCGCGAGATCGATCCTGGCACGCGCGGCATCGCTTCGCGACTGCGCCGCGAACATGGCCGCGGCGTCACCGGCCAGGCGCAGGCGCGCCAGCTCACTCTCCGCGATGTGCAGCTCCGACTGCGCCGCGGCCAGCGCGGCGCGATAACCGTCGTCGCGCAGCGTGGCGATGATGTCGCCCGGCGCCAGCCGGTCTCCCTCGCGATGCACCACCGAGTCGATGACCCCGTCGACCGGCGCGGTCACCGCGATGCGCGTCGCCGGGAGCACGCGCGCCGGTCCTTCCACCCGCACCGGCCACGGCACGATCAGCAGGAGCAGCAGCGCCGCGATGATTCCAATGGCCCACCGCGCTTCGAACCGCGTCGCCCGGGCCAGCGGTTTGAGCACGCCCGCGAGCGGCATCTGCTGATAGAGCTGCGCGTTGCGCACGGCCACGGTGGCCTGGTTGCGCAGGATCTGCAGCAGGTCGTGCGTCTCCCCGTCGAACTGCAGCGGCTCGCGGCTTTCGAACGACAGCACGCCGAGCCTCCCCTCCTCGTCCTCGAGCAGCGTGGCGAAAAACGAGCGCATGCCGCTCGCCTCGAAGTAGGCGCGAAACTTCTCCGCAGTCACCGGACGGTCGTGGCTGATGTTTCCCTCCTCGTCCATGACCACGGCGATCTCGGATCCGCTGAAGAACACCCACTGCAGCAGGTCCTCGAGCCTGCGCGTGTCTGCATCCTTCCGGTCGACTTCGAGAACGCCGGAGACCGCACCGATGCGGAAGCTGCCGCGCTGCAGCAGCGCGATCGCACAGCGCTCGTAGTCGATCAGCGCGGAGCTGGCGTTGACGATCGTCTTCAGGACGCGGCCGAGGTCGAGCGTGGAGGTGATCTCGCGGCTGACCGCGAGCAGCGCGTCGAGCTCCTCGACCTTGCGCTCGGCTTCGTAGAGCCGCGCGTTGTGCAGCGCGCGCACGGCCTGGCGGCCGAGATCGGCGATCAGCTCCTCGTCCGCGGGGGTGAATTCGGCGCGCCGTCCGCGCTTGTTCGCGATCACCAGCGCGCCGGCGATCTCCTCCCCGTCGAGCAGCGGCAGCGCGAGCACCGATCCGATCGCGTACGTCCCTTCCCGCAGGTCCACCCCGTTGCGCATCACCGATGCCCGGTCCGCGAGCACATCGCCGACGATCTCCGAGCCGACCGCCTCGGGCGGTTCCTCCGGCGCGAAACGCTCGTTGATGGCCGTCGCGGCGAGCACGACCTCTCCCTGCTCCGTCTGCAGGGTCCAGAGCGAGGCCACCTCGGCGCTGGCGAAGTCGGCCGCTTTCTGGGCGATCCGATGCGACAGCTCCTCGAGATCGATCGTCGACGTGAACGCCTTGCCGAGATCGTAGAGATTCGTCAGTCGCTCGATGGCCTGCAGCATGCCGACGCGTTTCTGTTCCGCGCTCAGCACCCGAGCGAGGGCCGGCGCGGCGTGGCGGACGATTCCATCGATCCGCTCGAGCGATTCCTCGAGGTCCGCTTTCCGCCGGAACAGCAGCGCCACAATCCCGATCACGCTGCGGCCGGCCAGCAGCGGGACGGCGATGCAACTCTGCACGTCGGATGGAATCGCGGCGAACCACGGATCGTCCGACGCGGCGATCTCCGCCCGTCCGAACGCCGCGGCCTCGCGGTCGCGGATGAGCCGGTGCACGGTCCCCTCATCGCGCGGCGCCGCACGGCGAAGCGCGCGGTCCGTCCCCTCGCCCCACGCTCCGACGCAGAGGAACTGCGGGTTCGCGGCATGCGGCACCCACACCAGCGCGCCGTCCGCCCCCGCGCCCTTGGCGCACCAGCGCGCCGTCCACGCCGCAACCTGTGCGACAGACTCGCACCTGACGAGCTCGCCGAGGGCGGCGGCTTCGGTGGCCTGATCGATGCCGGGGGTGATGGTCACGTCGTCAACGGGATGGGGGTCAGGTCTTGAATTTGGTATTTGCTTGCTACACCCTGTGGAAAATACCAAATTCAAGACCTGACCCCATCCCTCCTCCCTAGAAGCTCGACACCGCTGCTTCGCGGTCGTCGTAGATCTCGAAGATCGAATTCAGTTTCGTGATCTCCAGCAGTTTCACGATGCGCGGTCCGGCGTTCAGCAGCTTCGTCTGCCCGCCCTCGTTCTGCGTCTCCGTCAGCGCGTAGACGAGGGCCCCCAGCCCGGAACTGTCGACGTAGCGCACCGCCGACAGATCGACCAGCAGTTGCACGCGACCCTGCTCGAGCAACTCGTCGATTTTCCGTTTGAACGCCGTCTCCGGCGGGCCGAGGATCAGGTCTCCCTCGGCGGAGAGCACCGTCACCCGACCATCGTCGGCCGTTTCGATGTGCATGATGCGAAGCAGCGATTCTAGCGCGAAACGATCAGGCGGACGTGATCGCCCGGGGCGAGCTGCGCCAGCTTCCACCGCTCGGACCAGGCCACCGTCGCCGGCTGCAGGTAGCCGCCGGTGATGGGGTGGTCGGGCCCGAGCGCCAGCAGGCTTCCGTCGGGATGCCACTGCAGCGTGCCGAACTGCGTCCCGAGCGATGGA
The DNA here is from genome assembly GCA_035260605.1 of Thermoanaerobaculia bacterium. Taxonomy (GTDB): domain Bacteria; phylum Acidobacteriota; class Thermoanaerobaculia; order Gp7-AA8; family Gp7-AA8; genus Gp7-AA10. Next base: position 8,218 of record DATFUW010000211.1, read on the forward strand.
AGATCGGCGGGAGGTTGCTCCTCCACCGCCTGCAGCGGCCGCAGGCGGACGCCGACCCGATCGAGCTGCGGAGTCACTTCCCACTCCGGCGGGAACGCCGGCGCTTCGTGAGGACCGGCGATCGCATGAATCGTCTTCCGATCCTCATCCGTCCTTCCTCCGCCGGCTCTTCGCACGCCGGGAGACGCAGCGGATTCTTCGATCGCCAGATAGCCGCGCATG
>DATFUW010000212.1:0-4793 GCA_035260605.1 Thermoanaerobaculia bacterium
TCTGGGGCCTTCCGAACTGCGGCAAAGGCGACCCGATGCAGACCATGCGTGTGGCGCACGGCGCGCCCGTGGCGCGATTCCGCGGAGTGGAGATGATGTGAGCGGAACGCTGGACGATCCGGAGGCAATCTTCACCCGCGCTCTCTCCGCCGCCGCCGCGGACGAGGCGGACGCCGTGCTGATCGTCTCCGATCAGAACATCACGCGCTTCGCCAACTCCGCGATCCACCAGAATATGTCGGAGATCAGCGCGGAGCTCACGCTGCGAGTGTTCGCCGGCGGAGCGATGGGGGTGGCGTCGACGACGTCGTTCGGCGACGACGACATTGCGCACGCGGCGTCGGTGGCCCGTGAGGCAGCGCGGCACTCGGTCCCCATCCCCGGCTTCGCGGGGCTCTACAAGGGCGGGGACGACGTTAGTGCGGCTGCGACGTTCGACGCGGCGGTGGGCGGCCTTCCGCCGGCAGAGAAGGCGCGCTCGCTGCGCGCCGTCTTCGACCGCGGGCGCGAGCTCGGGATCCACTTCGCCGGTTCCTACGGCAACGCGGCGACGACCGTCGTCTGCGGGAACACCCACGGCGTGCGCCGCGAATGCCGCTTCACCGCTGCCGAAGCCACGCTCATCGCCATCCGCGGCGAGGAGTCGGGATACGCGACGGCGATCGACCGGCATCCGATCGACGTCGTGGCCCTGGGCGAGGAGGCGATCGGAAAAGCGACGCTGCACGCCGGGACGCACGAGCGGATCGACGGGGGTGCGTTCGACGTCATCCTCGAGCCGCCCGCCATCGCCGAGGTGCTGGAGTGGATGAACATGATCGCCTTCTCGGGACAGGCGTACGAGGACGGATCATCATTCTTCGCCGGCAACATCGGCACGCAGATGCTGGGATCGAACTTCACGCTGGCCGACGACGCCGTCGATCCGGCGTTTCTCCCCTTCCCCTTCGACCTCGAAGGACTCCCGAAACGGCGCGTGGAGCTGATCGAGCGCGGCATCATCCGGACGCCGGTGGTCGACAAGACCTGGGCCGACCGCCTGCACATCGCGCCGACAGCCAACGCCTGGGCCCTCGGCTCTTCCGAGCACGGCGCCGCGCTGCACCTCTCGGTCGGCGCGGGCGACGAGACCCGCGAGGCCATGGTCCGTTCCACGCGGCGCGGAATCTGGGTCACGCGCTTCAACTACGTCAACGGACTGCTCGAACCGAAAACGGCGCTCATGACCGGCACGACGCGCGACGGCACGTTCCTCATCCGCGACGGCGAGGTCGTAGCCCGCCTTCCGAACCTCCGCTGGACGCAGTCGATGGTGGACGCTTTCTCGAACATCCGTTCTCTGACGCCCGACCGGCGGCGGGTCGGGGCTTGGTTCAATCCGTTCGGCGGAACCCTCGCCCCGGCGATGAAAATCGAGGGGTGGCAATTCGACACGGCCAACGGCCAGAAAGTTGCACGTTCCTGAAGCTCCGATGACGCAGTACATCATCCGACGTTTCCTGCAGATGATTCCGATCACCCTCGGGATCCTGACGCTCGTCTTCTCGCTGATCCATCTGATCCCCGGCGATCCGGCCCTGCAGATCGCCGGCGAGAACGCGCGCCCCGAGGACGTGGCCGCGGTGCGCAAGGCGCTGGGGCTCGACAAGCCGCTGTGGACGCAGTACGTCGACTATCTCGGCAACGTGGCGCACGGAGACTTCGGGAGATCGTTCAGCACCAACGAAAGCGTGGCGCAGCAGATCCGGCAACGCTACCCGGCGACTCTCGAGCTGGCCTTCGGATCGATGCTCGTGGCGCTCATCGTCGCCTTCCCGCTGGGGATCGTTTCCGCGATCTGGCGAAACTCGTGGATCGACAACCTGGCGCGCTTCTTCGCGCTGATCGGCGTGTCGATGCCCAGCTTCTGGTTCGGACCGTTGCTGATCATCGCCTTCGCCATTGACCTCCCCTGGTTCCCGGTCTCGGGGCGCGACCAGGGGCTCCGCTCGCTCGTGCTCCCGGCGGTCACCATGGGACTGGCGCTGTCGGCCATCCTCACGCGCATGATCCGCGTCAGTCTCGCGGAAGAGCTGACGCAGCTCTATGTGACCACGGCGGTGGCCAAAGGTGTGGGGCGGGTGCGGGCCATCTTCCGGCACGCGCTGAAGAACGCGCTGATCCCGGTGATCACCGTGCTGGCGCTGCAGTTCGGATCGCTGCTGACCGGCGCGATCATCACCGAGCAGATCTTCTCCTGGCCGGGGCTGGGGCGTCTTCTGATCACGTCGATTTCTTCGCGCGACTACCCGCAGGTGCAGGCCTCGATCCTGGTGATCGCCCTGACCTACATCCTCATGAATTTCATCGCCGACCTCTTCTACGGCGTCGTCGACCCGCGGATCAAACTGGAATGAAGAACTTCAAGCGGCTGCTGCACAACTTTGCCTTTACCGCGGGGCTGACGCTGACGGTCCTGCTGGTGGTCGTTGCGCTCGCGGCGCCGCTGATCTCGCCCTACGACCCGGACGTGCAGGACACGGCGCGGCGGCTCGAGGGGCCGTCGGCGCAACACCTGCTCGGGCTCGACGATCTCGGCCGCGACGTCGCCTCGCGCATCATCTGGGGGGCGCGCGTCTCGCTGCGCGTCGGGTTCAGCGTCGTCTTCCTCGCGGCGAGCATCGGGATCGCGCTCGGGGCGATTTCCGGCTATTACGGCGGCACGGTCGACACGATCATCATGCGCATCACCGACATCCTCCTCGCATTCCCCGGCATTCTGCTGGCCATCGCGCTCGTGGCCGTACTCGGGCCGAGCATCAACAACGTGATCCTCGCGCTGGCCACGATCGGCTGGGTGGGATACGCGCGGCTGGTGCGCGGACAAGTGCTGAAGGTCCGCGAAATGGAGTACGTGACCGCCGCCAGGGCGCTCGGAGCGCGGTCGCCGCGCGTGATCGTGCTGCACGTACTGCCGAACGTCATCAATCCGGTGATCGTCATGGCCACGCTCGGCCTGGCGGGCGCGATTCTCTCCGAGGCCGCGCTCTCGTTCCTCGGCCTCGGCGTGCAGCCCCCGACGCCGTCGTGGGGGGCCATGCTCACCGAAGGACGCCGCTATCTCGGACTGGCCAACCACCTGGCGATCTATCCCGGCATCGCCATCATGGCCGCCGTGATGGGACTCAACTTCCTCGGCGACGGTCTGATCGACGCGCTCGACCCGAAATACCGGAAAGAGATGTAGCCGAGAAAGATGCCGGTCAGGAATCGCTGTCGCGCACGAATGCGCGATGTTATAACCCGATCATGAGCAAGCTCGCTCTGGTCCTCGCGGGCGGCGGTGCGCGCGCCGCGTATCAGGCCGGAGTGCTGCGCACCATCGCCGACCATTTCCCCGAGACGCGCTTCGACGTCATCACCGGCGTCTCCGCGGGAGCGATCAACGCGCTGTACCTCGCCTCCCGCGATGCCCCGCTTCGCCAGACGGCCCGCGAGCTGTGTGAATTGTGGGAACACCTGCGCGTCGAGGACGTCTTCCGCGTCGACATGCGCTCGCTGGGACGCAACCTTTTCGGCTGGTCATTCCGCCTGATCTCCGGCGGCGGCGCCATCCCGCACGTCCGCGGGCTGGTCGATACGAAGCCGCTGCGCAATCTCCTGGCGGACATCTTCCCGCAGAACGGACGCGGAATCATCGCCGGCGTGAGCGAGAACCTGGCACGCTGCCAGCCGGAAGCCGTCGGAATCACCACGCTGAACTACTCCACCGGACAGACCGTCACGTGGGCGGCCGGATGCGAAATCCATCCGTGGGACCGGCCGCTGCGCCGCAGCATCACCACCGAGTTCACGATCGATCACATCATGGCCTCGGCCGCCCTTCCGCTTCTCTTCCCGGCCGTGCGTCTCGGAGGTGCGTGGTACGGCGACGGAGGGATCCGGCTTGCGGCGCCGCTCTCGCCCGCGCTGCTGCTCGGTGCCGACCGCATCCTGGCGATCTCCACGCACTACGCGAAGTCGCTCGAGGAGGCCGAGGAGCCGACCACCGCCGGCTATCCGCCGCCGGCACAGATTCTCGGCCAGCTCATGAGCGCCGTCTTTCTCGACATGCTCGACGAGGACGCGCTGCGCCTCGAACGCTCGAACGAATTTCTCCGCGACCTTCCGCCGGAAAAACGCCACGGCTACCGCCTTGTCGATCTCACCGTCGCCCGCCCCTCGCGGGATCTCGGAAAGCTCGCCGCCCATTACGAGCCGCGCCTCCCGTCCGCATTTCGCTTTCTGACCCGCGGGCTCGGCACGCGCGAAACCGCGAGTCCCGACTTCCTCAGCCTGCTGATGTTCCAACCCGACTACCTGCGCGAACTCGTGGCCACCGGCGCCGAGGATGCCGAGCACCGCATCGACGAAATCGCAAGAGTCGTGGGAGGCGGGATGGGGTCAGGTCTTTAATTTGGTATTTTCCACAGGGTGTAGCAAATACCAAATTCAAGACCTGACCCCCTAGGGAAGCTCTGAACAAGTCCGATGGTCGTCGTTGCGGGCGCCGCCGCGTCGGATGCGAGCCGGGGCGACGCAGGCGATGCGGGCCATCGTCGAGCAGCGACGGCGAAGCAGACGATGCGGCGCCGCCCGCAACCCGCAGGGCTGATGGCCATTGGACTTGTTCAGAGCTTCCCTAGTGTGGTGAGTCAGAGATACGCAGCATTTCGTTGCGGGCGCCGACGGGCCGGATGTGAGGCGCCGCGACGTAGGCGATGCGGGACATCGTCGAGGAGCGGCAACGAAGCAGACGGCCCGTCGCCGGCCGC
>DATFUW010000213.1:0-4048 GCA_035260605.1 Thermoanaerobaculia bacterium
CTGCGGGTTGCGGGCGGCGCCGCATCGTCTGCTTCGCCGTCGCTGCTCGACGATGGCCCCGCATCGCCTGCGTCGCCCCGGCTCGCATCCGACGCGGCGGCGCCCGCAACGACGACCATCGGACTTGTTCAGAGCTTCCCTGGTGAACGACATGACTCCTTTTTCACGGTGAGGAGACCGTTTTCTCACGGGGCGCGACCAAGAATGAGCGGCGTCGGAGGAATATCGGAATGCCGCTCAGAAGTATCCCGCGTTACTTTCTCATCCCCCCGCTGTTTGCCACCGCCGGCCGCGAGAGCGTCCGGGTCGTCGACATCTCCCTTCGGGGTGCGCGTCTCGAGCTGAATGCCCCCCTTCCGGTGGGCAGCCGGCAGCGGGTGGTCATCGCCACGACGAACGGGACGGTCGACGAAGAGGTCACGGTCCTCTGGTCGCAGATCGACGACATCTCAGTCGACGGTGACGTCGATCGCTATGTAGCCGGAGTGGAGTTCGAAAGCCGCCCTGGAACGGTCGGGGAACTGATCGAGAAGCTGCTGGTGAACCGTGAGGCGGTGCCGATCGAGGACTCCCGCACGGCGGACCGCTTCCGGCTCTCCGTGCCGATGACCGGCGTCATCGGGATGATGCAGGCGCGCGTGGTCGATCTGTCGATCCGCGGTGCGCGAATCGCCCTGAGGCAGTTCACGCCGGTGGGAACGATCACTCCGTTCGCCTTCCAGGTCGACGCCGCTGGCGGTCCGCTCGAAGTGATGGCCACCGTGGCTTGGTGCATCGGTACGGCGAAGGAAGGGTACGAGGCCGGGCTGAAGATCGACGCCGAGGAGGAGCGGATGCGCGCGGCGATTCACCGTCTCTGCATGCGCGACGAGGCGCAGATCGATCTGCATTCACTACGGCGCAAATTCGACGCGTTGCGGGAAGCGACCCTGGCCGCGGAGCCCGCCGCGACGTTCTGACGTTCTTTTCATCGGCGTTTGACGCCGTTTCGAGGAGGTGGCCAATGGTCCCTGATTTCCGAACCGTCCCTCGCTTCTTCATGATGACGTCCCTCCCGGCGACGTTCGGCGAGGCCGAAGGCAACGTCGTCGATCTGTCGGTGCGCGGTGCACGGCTGCAGGTCATGCAGCCCTTTGCCATCGGCGCCACGCTGCCGTTCTCCATCGAGACGGACCATGGGCGGATCAGCACCTCGGCGACGGTTTCGTGGTGCCGGATGGCCGCGCTGTCACTCGATGACGACGAATCCGACCGCTATCTCTGCGGCATCAGTTTCGAGCACGACCTGGCGGGGCTGCAGGAGATCATCGACGGCCTGCTCATCCACGAGCAGGCCATGCGCATCGAAGATGCCCGCAGCGCGGAGCGGTACGCCGTGACGGCGCAGATCACCGGGAGCTTCGGCGTGCACTCTCCGGTCCGCATCCTCGATCTCTCGATCCGCGGTGCGCGGGTCGGAACCGACCGGCAGGTCGTTCCCGGGACGAAAGCGGCGCTGCGCTTTCGCGTCGACCGGAAACACGTCGACTTCACCGCCGAAATGATGTGGTGCCGCCCTTCGGAACGGCGCGGCGGATTCGAGGCCGGCCTGCGGATCGACGGGGAAGAGCCGCTGCTGCGCCAGATCATCGCGCATCTCTGCACGCACAATCAGGCGCGCATCGACCTGAACTCCCTCCGCCGGAAGTTCGATCCCATGCGGGGAGAGCAGACCGCGGGACTGCTGGCTCTGGTGTAGCGCCACAGAAGGGCGGCGCCGAGCGCCGGTGATAGACTCGCGCCGCCATGGCGCGGAACACATTCAACACCCTCGACTCGTTCGATCTCGGAAACGGAAAACGCGGTCAGTTCTACTCGCTTCCCAGGCTGGAGGCGGCCGGCGTCGGTCCGATCTCCCGCCTCCCGGTCAGCATTCGCATTGTTCTGGAGTCGGTCCTGCGCAACGTCGATGAGCGGAAGATCGGCGAGAAGGACGTGCGCGCGCTCGCGGGATGGAAACCGAACGCGGAGCGGACCGAAGAGATCCCGTTCATGGTGGCGCGCGTCCTATTGCAGGATTTCACCGGCGTGCCGCTGCTGGTGGATCTGGCGGCCATGCGCTCCGCGGCGGCGCGGCGCGAGAAAGACCCCAACATCATCGAACCACTGGTCCCCGTCGATCTGGTGATTGATCACTCCGTGCAGGTCGATTTCTCCAACCGCGCGGACGCCCTGCAGCTCAACATGGACATGGAGTTCAAGCGCAACGAGCAGCGTTACCGCTTTCTGAAGTGGGGGACGCAGGCCTTCCACGGCTTCCGAGTCGTCCCGCCGGGAATCGGCATCGTGCACCAGATCAATCTCGAGTACCTGGCGCGCGGCGTCCTGGAGAAGGACGGCATCTGGTATCCCGACACGCTCGTGGGCACCGACTCCCACACCACGATGATCAACGGCCTGGGGATCGTCGCCTGGGGCGTCGGAGGGATCGAAGCGGAGGCCGGAATGCTCGGGCAGCCGGTCTATTTCCTCACGCCGGACATCGTCGGCGTGCACCTGAGCGGCTCGCTGCGCGAGGGAGTCACGGCGACCGATCTCGTCCTGACGATCACGCAGATGCTGCGCAAAGCGAAAGTCGTCGGCAAGTTCGTGGAGTACTTCGGCGAGGGGGCGGCATCGCTGACGCTCGCCGACCGGGCCACGATCGCCAACATGTCGCCCGAGTATGGGGCCACGATGGGCTATTTTCCGGTCGATGACGAGACGATGCGCTACTTCGCCATGACCGGCCGCAGCGACGAGCAGGTCAACGCATTCCGCAACTATTTCAAAGCTCAGGGCCTCTTCGGGATGCCGAAGAAGGGGAGCATCGAATACTCGCAGATGCTGGAGCTGGACCTCGGCACAGTGCGCGCGAGCGTGGCCGGTCCGAAGCGTCCGCAGGACCGCATCGAGCTCGACTCGCTCCAGAGTGCGTTTCGCGAAATGCTGCACACTCCCTCGCCGAACGGATTCGGAAAGAGGAAGAGCGATCGCCTCCCCATCCACGGGACGGCCGTCATGGCCGGGATGGTCGCTGGAGGCGGCGCACAGAACGATCCGCCGACCTTCGCTTCGTCGGAGCGGCGGAACACCAGCGTGCTCACGGAAGAGGAGATGGTCAACAACCGCCCCACGCCCGACCGCGTGGCCGCGAGCCGGATGGAATATCCAAAGACGGTGCCGGAGCTGCAGGACGGCGACGTCCTGATCGCCGCCATCACCTCGTGCACCAACACGTCGAATCCGTCGGTCATGATCGCCGCCGGCCTGCTGGCCAGGAAGGCGGTGGAGAAGGGGCTGCACGTTCCGGCCGTGGTGAAGACCTCGCTCGCTCCCGGATCCCGCGTGGTCAGCGACTATTACGATCGCAGCGGACTGCAACACGACCTCGATCAACTCGGGTTCTACACCGTCGGCTACGGCTGCACGACGTGTATCGGCAACTCGGGGCCGCTCGATCCGCTCATCGAGGAGGCGATTACCCGGAACGACCTGGTCGGTGTTTCCGTCCTCAGCGGCAATCGGAACTTCGAGGCACGCGTGCATCAGTCGATCCGCGCGAACTTCCTGATGTCCCCGCCGCTGGTGGTGGCCTTCGCCCTCGCGGGGCGCATCGACATCGACATGACGAAGGAGCCGCTGGGCCGCGGCCGTGATGGTCAAGATGTTTACCTCCGCGACATCTGGCCGACCACGAACGAGATCCGCCAGGTCCTGCAGGCCTCCCTCGATCCCGCTGCCTTTCGGCGGCTCTACTCCGGGTTCGCGGAGCAGAACCCGCTCTGGAACCAGATCCCCTCGTCGAAGGGGCTCCTCTACGGCTGGGACACGGGTTCGACCTATATCCAGGAGCCGCCATTCTTCGACGGCGGTGTTTCGTCGGGCGACATCCGCGGTGCGCGGCCGCTGGCGGTCTTCGGCGACTCCGTGACGACCGATCACATCAGCCCCGCCGGCTCGATCAAGCCGACCTCGCCGGCCGGCCGCTATCTCCAGGAGCATGGCGTCGAAGTGAAGGACTTCAACA
>DATFUW010000214.1:0-4493 GCA_035260605.1 Thermoanaerobaculia bacterium
CCGGCGAGGCCGACATGCGCTCCGACATCGCGCAGGGCAACGGAATGTACAAGTCCCTCGACGCGGGAAAGACGTGGACGCACATCGGGCTCGAAGACTCGCAGCAGATCGGCTGCATCCTCGTCCATCCGGACGATCCGAACACCGTCTACGTCGCGGCCCTTGGTCATCCGTACGGCCCGAACGCGGAGCGCGGCGTCTATCGTTCTCGCGACGGCGGCGTGAGCTGGCAGCACCTCCTCGGCGACGAAAACACCGGGGCGATCGACCTGGCGTTCGAGCCCGGCAACCCGAACACGATCTACGCCGCGATGTGGCAGACGCGCCGTCCGCCCTGGAGCGTCTATCCGGCGTCGAACGGGCCGGGCAGCGGTCTGTTCAAGTCGACCGACGGCGGGGCGAGCTGGACGCAGATCCGCGGCCACGGGTTCCCGTCCGTAGGTGTCGGGCGCATCGGCGTGGCCGTCGCGCCCTCGCAGCCGCAGCGCGTCTACGCCGTCGTCGATGCGAAGGAGGGAGGCGTCTATCGCTCCGATGACGGCGGCGCGAACTGGATCCGCGCCGGCGCCGACGCACGCGTCTGGAGCCGCGGCTGGTACTTCGGCGGAATCACCGTGGAGCCGAAAAATGCCGACATCGTCTATTCGTCCAACGTGAATCTCTACCGCTCGGAAGATGCGGGGAAGACATGGATTCCGGTCAAGGGAGCGCCGGGCGGCGACGACTACCACATCCTGTGGATCGACCCCCAGCATCCCGAGCGCCGCATCCTCGGCGTCGATCAGGGATGCGTCGTGTCTGTAGACAACGGCGCGACGTGGAGTTCCTGGTACAACCAGCCGATCGGGCAGTTCTATCACGTGGTCACCGACAACCGCTTTCCGTACTGGGTCTACGGCGCGCAGCAGGACTCCGGCGCCGCGGCCGTGCCGAGCCGCACGACGACGATCGACGGCATCACGATGATGAACTTCCACGAGATCACCGCGGGAGGGGAGAGCGATTCGATCGCCCCCGATCCGAAGGATCCGGACATCATCTACGGAGGGCGTGTCGACAAGCTCGATCTCCGCACGTACCAGACGCAGTCGGTCGATCCGACGCTCGCCTTTCCGGAGAACTACCGGCGCACCTGGACGCTTCCGCTGATTTTCTCGCCGCGCAATCCGTCGCTGCTGTTCTTCTCCAACCAGCGGTTGTTCAGCACGACCGACGGCGGGAGCCACTGGGACGTCCTCAGTCCCGACCTGACCCGCGAGAATCCGCCGACGCCGCCGACGCTCGATCCCACGACGGCGTCGATGCGGCCGAGCGCGCGCCCGGGCGTCATCTATACCATCGCCCCGTCGCGCACCGCCGACGGAGACATCTGGGCCGGCACCGACGACGGCCTGATCTGGCGCACGCGCGACAACGGGGCGCACTGGGACAACATCACACCGTCGTCGCTGACGCCGTGGTCGAAGGTGGGGACCATCGAGACCTCGCACTTCGATGCGCAGACCGCGTACGCCGCCATCGACCGGCATCGTCTCGACGACTTCCGCCCGTACGTCTATCGCACGCACGACGGCGGGAAGTCGTGGCAACTGATCGCCAGCGGACTCTCGAACACCGTGAATGTCGTGCGCGAGGATCCCGTGCGCCGAGGATTGCTCTTCGCCGGGACGGAGCGCGGCATCTTCGTGTCGTTCGACGACGGCGGTCAGTGGCAGTCGCTGCAGGCGAACCTTCCGGTGACTTCGGTGCGCGACATCGACGTGCACGGGGACGATCTCGTCGTCGCCACACACGGGCGCGCGTTCTGGGTCATGGACGACATGACGCCGCTGCGGAACGCCGTGGCCGCCTCCCGGCCGGGACCCTTTCTCTATCCGCCCGCGGTCGCGTACCGGGAGCGTCCGGCAGGATTCACCGGCACCCCGATGCCCAAGGACGAGGCGATGGCACCGAATCCGCCGTTTGGCGCCGCCGTTGATTACGTGGTGCCGCCGGGCGCTTCGGCCGTGACGCTGACGCTCACCGACGCGAACGGCGCGGTCGTGGAGCAGTTCTCGAGCGCCGACAAGCCGCGGCGGCCGAATCCGTCGGAACTCCGCGTGGCGCCCGAGTGGGTCCCCGCTCCGATGACGCTCTCCGCCGAACCGGGCATGCACCGCTTCGTCTGGACGCTTCACTACGCGCCTCCGGCGGGGGTGACCGGGCGGCGCGGGGGCGGGGAGGGGGTGTGGGCGTCGCCGGGGACCTACACGGCGACGCTCGATATCGACGGGAACAAGGTGACGCAACCGCTGCTCGTCAAGCCCGATCCGCGCATCAATCTGCCGCAGGCGGCGTACGAGGCGCAGTTCGCACTGGCGCGCGACATCGAGCAGGAGCGCGGCGCGATCGCCGCGGCGATGCGTGACGCCGGCGCGCTGACCAAGAAGATCGCCGGAAAGCCCGACCTCATCGCGCGGCTCGACGGCATCACCGGAGGCGCACAGCCGGACATCTTCCCGCCGCCGCCTGCGCCGACGACCAGCCTGCGATTCCTCGCCGGCCAGCTCGCCGGTCTGCAGGGGGCGGTCGACGGCGCCGACGCCGCGCCGACCGCCGATGCGAAAACGGCGTGGGCGAAATTGAAACCCGCCGCCGACCAGGCGCTCGCCGCGCTCAAGGCGTTCGAGTCGTCCGTGCACTGAACCCGGGGCCCTCTCCCCGCGACCGCGGGGAGAGGCCGGGTGAGGGCATCGAGCACGTCGTGACCGCGTCGCTGCTCGCGACCCTCTCCGCGACATCCTTGTGGCTCGGCTTACGGGGCGGTCGTGTCTGGGATCTCCACCGGCTCGCCGAGGTGCGCTTCGACGCGGTCGGTGGGAAGGCGGAGCGCTGTCGCCATCCACAGCACCACAACCGAGAAGACGGCCAGCACGATGATCGCCCAGCCGAAGCCGAGCAGCCCGAGATTGCCGGCATGCTTCGACGCGTCGGGATAGGAGCCGGCCCAGCTCACCACGGCCAGTCCCGCGAGCCAGACCACCACCCAGGCGCCCGAGCGGATCTCGAGAGGAGGTGTCACCGCACGGTACTTCGCCTCGTGCAGGGCCAGCACGACGTAGCCGATGAGCACGGCCACGAAGAGCTTCCAGTCGGTGTCCCAACCAGACCAGTAAACGATCAGGTTCGAGGAGAGAAAGGCCAGATACGCGATCGCCAGGCTCGCCGGCAGCCGGAACGGCCGCGGCTGCCGCGGCAACTGCCGGCGCAGAGCGACCACCGCCAGCGGTCCGGAACCGAACGAGAGCACGGTCGCGGAGGTGACGAAGCCGACCAGCTTCTGCCATCCGGGAAACGGCAGGAAGAAGACCAGCCCGACGACGAACGTCACGATGACGCTGACCCACGGCACGCCGCGTTCGCTGACCGTGGCCAGGCTGCGCGGCGCGTTGCCGTTTCGTCCCATGGCGTAGGAGATCCGCGCCGTGACTGTGGTGTAGATCAGGCCGGTGTCCGCCGGCGAGATGAAGGCGTCGATATAGAGCAGGATCGCCAGCCAGGTCAGGCCGATGATCCCGGCCAGCGCGGCCAGCGGGCCGTAGGTGGCGGCGGCGCCGCTCAGCCCCGCCGTGAAGCCGGTCCCGATGTGTGCCCAGCCGCGCCGGAGCGCCGTCCCTGGCAGCGCGCCGATGAAGGCGGCCTGCAGCGCGATGTAGAGCACGCCGGTGATGACCACCGAGCCGATGATGGCGATCGGGACGTTGCGCTGTGGATTCTCCGTCTCTCCCGCCAGCTCGACGCCCTGCCGGAAGCCGAGATAAGAGAAGACGATTCCCGCCGTGGCGATGGAGGAGAAGATGCCGCTCCAGCCGTAGGGCATGAAGCCACCGGCGTCGGGACGCGAAAAGTTGACGCCGTGAAAGACGCTGGCGAAAAAGGTCACGATGACGATTGCGATGATCGCCAGCTTCCACCATACCAGCGCGTTGTTCAGCCGCGCGAACCAGCGGATGCCGATGACATTGACCAGGCTGAAGAGCGCCAGCAGCGCGGTTGCCACGCCGAAGCCGCCGGCCGTGAGTACGGGCACGCCGTCCTGGAGCCGCTGCAGCCACGGCACATAATTCGTGGCGTACTGGAGCGCCGCCTCGACCTCGATGGACGTCACCGAGGCGCACGCCAGCCACGTGATCCAGCCGAGCGTGTAGCTGGCGAACGAACCGAAACTGTAGTGGGGGAAGCGCACCACTCCGCCGGACACGGGGAACATCGTCCCCAGCTCGGCGTAGCACAGCCCGATGAGGATGATCATCACGCCGCCGATGGCCCAGGCGATGACGGAGGCCGGACCGGCGATCTGCGCGGCGGTCAAAGCGCCGAAGAGCCACCCCGAGCCGATGATCGAGCCCACCGCGGTGAACAGGAGACCGACGATGCCGATGTCGCGGCGCAGCCGGTGGTCGTCGGCCGCCGTCCGCAGGATGGGCATCCCCTGCGCCGCGGAGTCTCCGTTC
>DATFUW010000215.1:0-5056 GCA_035260605.1 Thermoanaerobaculia bacterium
ATCGACGGGCTGCCGGCGGAGGTCGAGGCGGCCGACTGGATCCCGGAGACCGCCGCGGCGCGCGCCCTGGCCCAGGTCGACGCACCGCAGCCGGAGATCAACACCTCCATGGACGTCCCCGCGCCGCGCGGGCGCCTGTTCGTCTTCTTCTTCCAGACGGACTTCGCGCGGGAACGCTCGCGCGTCAGCGGGCAGATGGACATCCTGCAGCGCATCGACTCCTTCCTCGACATGCTCGAGCCGGAGGACCGGGTGGCCGTGCTTTCGTTCGATTCCCATCTGAAGTTCCGGCTCGACTTCAGCGACGACAAACACCGGATCGCGGCGGCCATGAAGGACGCGCTGATGATCGACGAGCCGAACGAGCCGCCGATCGTCCCCATGCCCGCGCTCCGCTCATACCTCGATCCCGCGGCGATGAAGCAGGTGTCGAGTCCGGAAGCGGCGCTGCTGATGCTCGGCAACGCCATGCTCAACATCCCCGGCCCGAAGAACCTGATCCTGTTCGGATGGGGGCTCGGCCGGCTCAGCGGCGGCCAGATCTGGATGCCGCCGGTCTACGCGGTAGCCCGCCGCGCCCTCGAACAAGCGCGAGTCAGCGTCTTCTCGCTCGACTTCACGCAGGCCGACTACCACTCGCTCGAGGCCGGCCTGGGACAGGTCTCGGAGGATACCGGCGGCTTCTACGCCAAGACCTTCCACTTCCCCGCGCAGGCCATCGACCGCCTGACGCACACGCTCGAGGGACACTACGAGCTGGAGGTTCGAAGGCCGGCGGGGCTGAAGACGCGCGGCGTGCATGCGATCACCGTCTCCGTCGACCGCCGCGGCGCCGAGGTGATGGCCCGCACGTCGTACATCGACCACTGACCGCTACGGCACGTTCGCTTCGCCCTGCGCCACCAGCAGCTTCCATCCGGGGAAGGGCGTCTTCGCCGCATCGAGCGTCGAGGTGATGAAGTACAGGCGCTGGGTCCCCGGGCCGTTCGGGGCCTGCTCGAAGCGCTGTAGCAGAAAATACGGCGGAATGGCCTGGTAGAAGAGCTGGGCCGAGATCGTCAGGGTCGCGGGGTTCGTTCCCGCGGGAATGGGAACGACGTAACGGACCACGCTGCGCCCGAGCGCGCCGTCGGGATCCTGGTAGTTCGGATCGTCGCCGGTCATGTCGGGCCACGTTTCCTCCAGCGGCTTTCCGAAGAATTGTTTGATGTCCGGCCCGTACTTCCGCCAGCCGCGCGGCAGAATGCGGTTGTCCTTGAAATGGCAGTCCTGGCGGATGAAGCTGGTGGTGAAGTTGCCGTCGGCGTCGCGCAGCAGTTCCTCGTAGATCTGCACCTGATCCGAGCGGGTGATCGGATTGCCGGTCCAGAAATGCGGCTGGTAGGCGCGGCCGTTCGGGCCGGACGATCCGTTGGACTCCGAGGGAAGGACAGTTCCCTGCATGTCGACGATGGCGCCGATCGAGTTCGTCGCTCCCGATTCGAACACGACCGCGCCGGTCGCCGAGTCGCGGACGGTGAAGTCGAGGAATGCGCGCCGGAAGCTCACGCCGCTCGGAAACCGATGTCCGGTGAGGTTCGTCACCGTCACGTCGGCGGTCAGCGTCGCCTGCCCGTCGCGGGTGGCGATCCGCGGCGATCCGATGGAGATCGTGGCGGTGGCCTCCCCGGCCTGTTCGAGGAAGTTGCGCATGGCGAACGGGATCCCGCTCGCCGGCTCCTTCCCGCTGCAGCCGCTGGCCATGTAGTCGCACTTGCGCACGCCGAGCGGATCGCTGAACTGGTCGAACATGGCCAGGAGAAACACGTTCAGGCCCTGGAACTGGTGCCGCGCATAGCCGGAGGCCCGCAGCGGCACGTCCAGCTCCGCGCTCGGCGCGCGGTGATCGGTAGCCGGATAGCGTCCGTCCTCGACCGCGGCGATCTGCGTCTGAATCTGCGCTTCGTTCAACAGTCCGCTCATGTGGCAGTCCTGGCAGCTTTTCGCCCCGCCGGTGGACGCGCCGATTTCGTTCTGGAACGAGCTGTTCAGCCATTCGAGATACGTCGCCTGCTCGAATGAAAACTTCTCCTGCTGGCACTCCTCGACCTTCCGCTTCGCCGCCGGCGTGGCCACGGCGTCCAGCACGGGCAGATGAATGGTGTGGCATGTCCCGCAGATGCGCGAGTTCGTCGTGTATGCATCGTGAACCGGCTTGATGCCGAACGAGTTGCTCATGGGGATGACGACCGGATTCTCGAACGGCCCTTCGAGCTGGTCGGGGGGCGTGTACTGGAATCGTCCCGTCGCGTCCTCGGCGATGAACTGCATGACGCTTTTCTGCAGCGTGCTCTGCACGTGATGGCAGAGCGTGCAACTGATCCCGTCGCGCGCCAGCGCGCCGTAGCGGAACTTCGGGTTCTTCAGGTCGTCGATGGCCACGAGGCCGCGCGTGAATTGCTCCTTGCCGTTCGAATCGAGCGCCAGTTGCCGCTGCCCCATTCCGCCGTGGCACGAGAAACAGAGATTGACGACCTCTCCTTCGTTCTCCGGCCGGTGCGCTGCCAGCCAGGCGATCTCGCTTTCGATCTGCGCGTAGAAGATGGGATCGCGTCCTGCGAGGCCCATCGGCGACCACCGCCATTCGCCGTACGGCGAGACGTTGACCAGCGGCTTCGAGGCGTCGCGCGTGTCGGTCCACAGCATCACGTTGCCGTAGCGGTTGCCGCTGTGGCAGCCGAAGCACTGGTCGGATGTGAGGAACTGCTGCGGATGGTCCGCCTCGGCGACGACGTGATCGTAGTTCTCGCCGGGCAGCGGATTCGGGGCTGGCGTGACGTTCGTGCCGGCGAAGAAGCGCGACCAGTCGCCGCTCGGCGCCGGGTGCGCCACGGCCAGCCACGGCATGCTCGACGCGGTCACGTGCGGATGCGTCGTCTCCAGCACGTCCTTCGTGGTCGGCTGATGCAGGACCTCCGTCACGGGAGCGCCGGCCGGAGGCTTCAGCGGCCCGTTCCAGAACCACGAGAGATCGTCGCGAAACGTCAGCGGCTCGCCTGGCTGCCCCATCATGTTCGCCGTGCTGGAGAAGGTCATTTCCGTGGTGGCCGAGGCGTGACAGCGAACGCAGTAGAGACCGAATCCGGCGTTGAAGACGGCGAACGGCTTCGCGTCGCTGTTCGGATCCATACCCTTCCAGCTCTCGGCCCAGTACCAGCCGTCGGCCGATCCCTTCCGGTCGCGGATCATCACCGTCCAGTCATAGTGATCGAAGAAATAGCGATGGATTTGCGCCTCGGTCCAGCCCTGGTACTGGCCGGCCGGCGTCGTACCGAACTGCTCTTTGACGATCATGGCGCCGTCGGGAAGCTCGCCCTTCCGTCCGCCGAGGAGCCAGCGCGAGACCGCGGGCGAGTACCAGACGCGCACCACCGGATGTGTCCCGTAGTACGTTCCCTCGATGAAGGGACCGGTGTCGCGGAGCGACTTGTCGGAACACCACCCGAGCTTCTGATAGGAGTCGTCGACGAGGAACGAGGTCAGAAGGTTCTGATACGCGGCAGGATCGTTGTTCTGCTCGAACGCGCTGGGCAACGGGAGTCCCGATTCCCGGCCGGTGGCACACGGCGGGATTGCGGTCTGACCGAATGCGCCGGTCGCCGCGAGAAGCGCGACGAGCGAGAACGCCGGGGCGAGGCTGTGCACACGCATTGTTTCTGGAAGGGTGGAACATACCACGAGTCGGCCGAATCGCGTGCAAAATGCGACCGTTGACGCGCACGAACAACGTCCTCCTCATCGCCCTGGCGATCCTCTTCGCCTGGTCGCTCGTCCGGCCGCACGACTATTTCACGTGGGTGCTGGAGGTCTTTCCGGCGATCATCGGATTCTTCGTCATCGCGGCGATCTGGCGGCGGTTCCCGCTCACGCCGCTGCTCGTCACGCTGCTCGTCATCCATGCGGCGATCCTCATCATCGGCGGGCACTACACGTACGCCGAAGTGCCGTTCGGCTTCTGGATGCGCGACGCATTTCATCTCGCGCGCAACGACTACGACCGCATCGGTCACTTCGCGCAGGGCTTCATTCCGGCGATCGTGGCGCGCGAAGTCCTCATCCGGCGGCACGTGGTGAAGAGCCGCGGCTGGCGCTACTTCATCGTGGTGTGCATCTGTCTGGCGATCAGCGCGGCGTACGAACTGCTCGAATGGCGCGTGTCGATCGGCACCGGTTCGAAGGGCAATGCCTTCCTCGGCACGCAGGGCGACGTCTGGGACACGCAGGAGGACATGGCCACGGCGCTGGTCGGCGCGATGCTGGCTCCACTGCTCCTCGGCCGCCTCCACGACCGCCAGATTGTCAACGGGATGGGGTCAGGTCTTTAATTTGGTATTTGCTACACCCTGTGGAAAATACCAAATTAAAGACCTGACCCCAGAGCTCTCCCCTCGCCGTGTTCCAGAATGAGGAACGGCGGATCGCCGTTCGCCGCGAGCGCGCGGCGTAGATCGCGCGCCGGCTCGTCGGCGCCGTCGTCCCCCAAAGCGAACGTTCCGAAGTGGATGGCCATGCTGGTCCGCGCGCCGAGAACGTGGTGCGCCTCGACCGCCTCGGCGGGATCGATGTGCGCCGGATGCATGAACCAGCGCGGCAGGTATGCTCCGATCGGGAGGAGCGCGAGGCGGATCGGCGCCAGCCGCGCGGCGATCTCGCCGAAGTGATCGCCCCACCCGGAGTCTCCGGCGAAATAGACGTTGCCCGACTTCGAGCGGATCACGAATCCGCTCCAGAGATTGCGGTTGCGGTCGGAAAGGCCGCGGGCCGAGAAGTGATTCGCCGGGACGCAGACGAACGGACCTTCGCTCTGCCACCAGTCGAGCTCCGTCACCCTGGCGATGCCGTAACGCCGCATCAGCGCGCCGTTGCCGAGCGGCGTCACGATCGGACAGCGAAGGCGTTGCAGCGTGGGGATGTCGCAGTGATCGTAGTGATTGTGGCTGACGAGGACGAAGTCGATCGGCGGCATATCCGCGAAGCGGATGCCGGGGGCGCGGTGGCGGCGCGGGCCAATGAACCC
>DATFUW010000216.1:0-7684 GCA_035260605.1 Thermoanaerobaculia bacterium
TCGACGGCACTGTCGTGAACGTGGCGCTCCCCGTCCTGCAGTCGCAGCTTCATGCGACGATCAATGACGCGCAGTGGATCGTCAACGCGTATCTGCTCGTCCTCTCGGCGCTGACGCTCGTGGGCGGATCGCTCGGCGACCGCTTCGGACTGGTCCGCATCGATGCAATCGGTGTGGTCCTCTTCACCGGCGCGTCGGTATGGTGCGGACTCGCGCCCGGCGTGTCGCAGTTGGTGATCGCCCGCGCCGTGCAGGGGACGGGCGCCGCATTGCTCGTCCCGGCCAGCCTGGCAATCATTACGGAGGTGTTCCCCGCGGCGGAGCGTGGGAAGGCGATCGGGACATGGTCGGCGCTGACCGCGATTTCGATCATCGGCGGGCCGCTGCTCGGGGGAGCACTGGTGCAGGCGATCTCGTGGCGCGCGGTGTTCTTCATCAACGTTCCGCTCGCCGTTGTCGTGCTATGGATCCTCGCCCGGCACGTGCCGTCGATTCCCGGCTCCGGAAGAGGGGCAATCGACTGGCAGGGCGCGCTGCTGGCCATCGCCGGCCTCGGCGCCGTCACCTGGAGTCTGATCGAAGCGCCGGCCCGCCGCGGCGCCCCGGTCATCGCCGTCGGAGCCGCGGGCGTTTGCTGTCTGGTTGCGTTCGTCGTTGCCGAGGCGCGGTCGGAACATCCGCTCGTGCCGGTCGCATTGTTTCGATCGCGCTCGTTCAGCGGAGCGAATGTGCTGACGCTGCTGCTGTATGGCGCGCTCGGCGGCGTCATGTTCCTGCTTCCGTTCGAGTGGATTCAGGTCCGGCACTACACGCCGGCGGAGGCGGGGGCGGCCTTCCTTCCCGTCGTGGTGACGATGTCCGTGCTGTCGCCGCTCTCGGGTCGATTCGCCGACCGGTTCGGGCCGCGGCTATTCCTCATCGCCGGACCGGTCATCGCCGGCGCCGGCTTCGCGCTCCTCGCGTTCTGCGAGCGTGGCGCAACGTATGCGTCGGCCTTCGCCCCCGCGCTGCTTCTCCTCGGCGTCGGCATGGGGCTGACGGTCGCTCCGCTGACGACCACGGTCATGACCTCGATCCATGACGAGCGCCACGCCGGCGCAGCATCCGGAGTGAACAATGCGGTCGCCCGGGCCGCGGGTCTGTTCGCCACGGCCATCTTCGGAGCTGTCGCCGTGGTGATCTTTTCCGCGGATCTCCACCGGCGGCTGGTGGCGTTCGGCGCTCCGGAGCAACTGCGGAGGACGATGGCCGCGCAGACCCTCCGGCTGGCGAATGCCGCACCTCCCCGCGGTCTCGACGCTCGCACCCGGACCGAGGTCGAGCAGTCGGTCCGCGGCGCCTTCCAGAAGGCGTTTGCGGTGGACATGCTCGGTGGCGCCGTGCTGGCGGCCGTCAGCGCCGCCGGTGCCGTGGCCATCGGGCGGCCGGCGCCGCACAGGATACGGTGAGTCCGGATGCGGCCACCGCGGCCCGCGTTGTGCAAAAATGCCGAACATATGGAACGTGTCCATGTCGCGATGCGGGTGAACGGCGAACCGGTCGAGGTGAGCTTCGCCCCCTACAAGTCGCTGCTCGAGGTCCTGCGCGAGGACCTGAACCTCACCGGAACGAAGCACGGCTGCGAGCTCGGCGAGTGCGGCGCGTGCGCGGTGCTGAAGGACGGGCGGCCGATCCTCTCCTGTCTTCTTCTGGCCGTCGAATGCGAGGGAGCGGACATCGTCACCGTCGAGGGACTAGCCGACGACGCGCGCCTGCATCCGCTGCAGGAGGCCTTCGCCGACTGCGGCGCGGCACAGTGCGGATACTGCACGCCCGGATTTCTGGTGACGGCGAAGGCGCTGCTCGACGAGAAGCCGGAGGCCACGCGCGCCGAGATCGCATCGAGTCTTGCCGGCAATCTCTGCCGCTGCACCGGCTACATCCAGATCTTCGAGGCGGTCGAACGCGCGGCGAAGGAGATCGCCCGGCGATGAGAGTCATCGGCAAGCCGCGGCGCCGCGTCGACGGACGCGCCAAGGTGCTCGGGCAGACCCAATTCGCGGACGACCTCTCGTTCCCGCGCATGCTGCACTGCAAGCTCCTGCGCTCACGCCATCCGCACGCGCGGTTGCGCCGCGTCGACGTGCAGCGCGCCCTCGCGGCCCCAGGCGTTCACGCCGTGCTCACCGGCGCCGACTTTCCGATCCGCTACGGGATCCTGCCGGTCAGCGAGGACGAGGAGCCGCTTTGCAGCGACAAAGTGCGTATGGTCGGCGATCCGATCGCTGCGGTCATCGCGCGCACCGAAGACGAGGCCCAGGCCGCGCTCGATCGGATCGAAGTGGACTACGAACTGCTGCAGACGATCGCCGATCCGTTCGACGCGCTGGCGAACCCCGAGCCGCGCATCCACGATTACGGCGATCACGGCAACGTGCACAAGGCGGTGGCCCTCGAGTTCGGCGACGTCGACGCCGCGCTCGCCGGAGCGGACCACGTGTTCGAGGACTGCTTCTTCTATCAGGGCAATACCCATCTGCCGATCGAGCAGCACGCCGCGGTGGCACTGGTCGATCCGCAGGGAAAGCTCTGCCTCTACTCGTCGACCCAGACCCCGCATTACGTGCACCGCGCGCTGGCGAAAACGCTCGATATGCCGCCGCAGAAGATCCGCGTCGTGGCCACACCGAATGGCGGCGGCTTCGGCGGCAAGAGCGACCCCTTCAATCACGAGATCGTCGTGGCTAAAGCGGCGATGATCACCGGCCGGCCGGTGAAGATCTGCCTCACGCGCGAAGAGGTCTTCTACTGCCATCGCGGACGTCATCCCGTGCTGATGCGCCTGAAGACCGCAGTGCGCAACGATGGCTCGATCGTGGCCATGGACCTCGAGACGCTGCTCGACGGCGGAGCGTATGGCAGCTACGGTGTCGCCTCGACCTTCTACACCGGCGCGCTGCAGACCGTAACGTACAAGGTTCCCCGCTACCGGTTCCGCGGCTGCCGCACGTTCACCAACAAGCCGGCATGCGGTCCGAAGCGCGGACACGGCACGCCGCAGCCTCGCTTCGGGCAGGAGATCCAGCTCGACAAGATCGCCGTGGCCCTCGGAAGGGACCCGGCCGACCTCCGGCTGCAGCAGATCATCGAGCCGCATTCCGTCACCGCGAACTGGATGCGCGTGGAGACCGTCGGGCTGCGGCAGTGCATCGGACGCGTCGTCGACGGCTCCGGCTGGCGCGACAAGTGGCAGAAGCTCCCACCCGGCCGCGGCGTCGGCCTCGCCTGCTCGGCGTATCTGACGGGCGCGGGACTCCCGATCTACTGGAACGACCTGCCGCAGTCGGGCGTGCAGCTCATGCTCGACCGCTCCGGCCTGGTGACGCTCTTCTGCGGCGCGACCGAAATCGGGCAGGGATCGGATGACGTGCTCGCCGCGATCGTCGCCGAAGTCCTCGGCGTCGACCCGCACGACATCAGACTGGTCACCGGAGACACCGATCTCACCCCGGTCGACCTCGGCTCGTACTCCAGCCGCGTCACGCTGATGGCCGGCAATGCGGCCATCCAGGCCGCCGAGCGCGCGAAGCAGATGCTGATGCGTGCGGTCTCGGCCAAGCTGGGCATCCCGCCCGAGCGCGTCACCTTCGCCGGCGGACGCGTCTTCGACGCCGAGCAGCCGGAGCAGGGCGTCGAGTTCTGCGATGCCGTGGCACTCGCCGAGTCGGAGACGGGAACGATCGGCACCACCGGCTCGTACCGGCCGCCGGTCTCGCCGGCGAAATACAAGGGCGGGGGAGTGGGACCGTCGCCGGCCTACAGCTACAGCGCCGCGGTGGTCGAGGTGGATGTCGATCCGGCGACCGGATGGATCGACGTGCGGACCGTATGGATCGCACACGACATCGGGCGGGCGCTGAATCCCATCCTCGCGCGCGGGCAGGTCGAGGGGAGCGTCTACATGGCGCTCGGCGAAGCGCTAATGGAAGAGCAGCGCATGCGCCGCCTTCCAGAGCGCCTGTCGAATGCCGTCGTGCACAAGTTTCCGTCGATGCTGGAGTACAAGAGCCCGACGACGCTCGAGATGCCGGAGGTGGTGACCTATTTCATCGAGGATCCGGAGGCCAACGGCCCGTTCGGCGCGAAGGAAGTTGGACAGGGGCCGCTGCTGCCGGTGATGCCGGCGGTGGCGAACGCGGTGTTCGATGCGGTCGGCGTGCGGGTCGATGAAGTGCCGATCACGCCGGAGAAGATCCTGCGCGCGCTGAAGGCGAACGACCTGCGCAGCGGTCCGGAGCGGTTTCCGGCGATCGACTGGCCGGAGCCACTGAAGGTCCCCCCACCATGGGAAGGGGGCGACGGACGGGCCACGAACGAGAAGCCGCGGAAGTCGCGCGTCGCCGCGTCGGGCGTGCGCCTTGGGCCGGAGGTGGCGCACAAATGATGCGCGCCAGTCACTTCCGCTACCACGTGGCGCGTGACGCCGCGGATGCCGCGGCGGCGCTGGCGGACGGCGGGCCGAACGCGATGCTCCTCGCCGGCGGGACCGACCTCGTCCCGAACATGAAGCGGCGGCAGCAGACTCCGGAGCTGCTGATTTCCCTGCGGTGCGCCGCCGGTCTTCGCGCCGTGACGCTCCATGGCGAGACATCGATCGGCGCCTGCTCGACCTTGAGCGACATCGTGCGCAATCCCGATCTCCGCGAGCGGCATCCCGCGCTCTTCCGCGCGGCCGCGCAGGTGGCCACCCCGCTGATCCGCAACAGTGCGACGCTCGGCGGCAATCTCTGCCTCGATACCCGCTGCAATTACTACAACCAGAACTACGAATGGCGGCAGGCGATCGACTTCTGCATGAAGGCCCCCGAGGGTCAGAAGGAGTCGATCTGCTGGGTGGCGCCGTCGAGCCCGCGCTGCTGGGCCGTCTCCTCGAGCGACACTGCCCCGGCGCTCATCGCCCTCGGCGCGCGGGTCACGCTCCGTTCACGCGAAGGGGAACGCGATCTGGCCCTCGAGGACCTCTACCGCGACGACGGCATTCGATATCTGAGCCGCCGCCCGGACGAGATCCTCACGTCCATCCGCATCCCGGCGCGCGCCGCGCGCTCCACCTACTGGAAGCTGCGCCGGCGCGGATCGTTCGATTTTCCGGTGCTGGGCGTCGCCGCGGCGCTGCGCTTCGGAAAGGGCGGGGTCGTCGAAGAGGCTCGCATCGTCCTCGGCGCCGTGGCTTCGCATCCGGTGGTGGTCGATGCCTCCTCGCTGATCGCCAATCGCCTGACAGACGACGCAATCGAGACGTTCGCCGAGGCCGCGTCCCGCCCGGCGAAGCCGCTCGACAACACCGACTTCCACATGACGTGGCGCAAGGAAATGACCCGCGCATTCCTGCGCGGCGCGCTGCGCGAGCTGCGCGGCGATGATCCCGCCACCCTCGGCCCGATCGCCGCGAGAGCAGCGCAGGTGACCGCCAGCCTCTGGTAGCCCGCTCGTCCGAAGCCGGCGCTACAATGCCGCACGCATTCGAGAAGGAGAAACCATGAAGCGATCGACGGGATTTGTGCTTTGTCTGATGCTCGTCGCAGCGGCCGCGCTGGCGGCCGAGACGCCGAACCTCTCCGGTACATGGAAAGAGAACCTGGAGAAGAGCACGAAATCGAACGTGACCAGCTACGTCAACAAAATCGAGACGAGTGGCGACACGATGAAGCTGACGACGACCACTAACGGCCCGCGCGGCGAGCGCACGTTCACGCGCAGCTATGTCATCGGGAAGGAGACGACGTCGAAGATGCCCGACGGCGACGACGTCACCACCAGCGCGAACTGGGAAGGCAACGCCCTGGTCATCGTCTCCACCATCAAAGAGCCGAACGGCGCGGTGCAGAGTAAAGAGACCTGGACGGTCTCCGCGGACGGAAAGACGCTGACGAAACAGCGCCACTCGCACGGGCCGCGGGGCGACCGCGACGAGACTTTCGTCCTCGAACGCCAGTAGGACCTGGGGTCAGAGCTACGCTTCGCTGGTTTTCTCCAAATCGTAGAGGCCAAGGAAGACACGCCTCAGAGCGGCTGCCTCATTTCTCCACGAGATGCCGGAATTTTCGGCTACTTAGTGTAGAAAAACATCGAAGCAAAGCTCTGACCCCATTCGGCTTCAGATCCGGTGACGAACTACTCCTCGAGCATGTCGTACAGGACCCGCAGGGCGTCGGCCTGCGTGATCAGGCCGACGAGCACGCCGTCCTCAAGGACCGGCAATGCTCCGACCTTGCGGCTGATGAAGATCTTCACCGCGCTCTTCAGCGGTGCGTCCGGCGTGATCGTCATCGGCTCGCGCGTCATGAGCTGCCGTACGAGGGTCTGATCGAGCACGCCGTCGTATTCCGCGCGGTCGATGTGCGAGAGGATCGACGGCGTAGCGCGCTTGATGTCGCGGTCGGTGATGATGCCCACGAGCCGGCCGTCTTCAAGCACCGGAACCTGGCGGATCCGCTTGCTCTGCAACAGCTCCAGTGCGTCCCGGAGCGTCTGCTCGGGAGTGACCGTGAGCACGGACTCGACCATGACGTCTCGCACGAGCATTCGGATGGCTCCATGATACCGTCCTTTCGAGGAGGTGCTCCATGAGTGCACAGCCGCCGAAGTTCAACCGCGACTTCCGCGAGTCCCATCCGGACGTCTGGAAGGCCTTCAACGACCTGGCCGACAAGTGCCATGAGGCCGGGCCGCTCGACGAGAAGGCGCGGCGTCTGATCAAGGTCGCGCTGGCCATCGGTCTGGGCGTCGAGGGGGGTGCCCACTCCGCGGCCCGCAACGCCCGCGCCGCCGGCGTCACTCAAGAGGAGCTCGACCACATCGCCGTCCTCGGCATCACCACCATCGGGTTCCCCGCGTCGATGCGCGCGCTGGCTTGGATCAACGATCCCGCGGCGCAGCCGAAGAAGTCCCGATCATCCTGAGGCGCTTCGCCGGCTCACGATGAGGCGGCGGCCAGGACCGCCTCGAGCAGCGTCGCTTCCGGCACGCGTCCTTCGACGGAGTGCGTCTCGTTGATGATCGTCTTCGGCACGCCGCTGACGCTGTAGCGCTGCACGAGCTGCGGGAACTCGGAGGCCTCCACCATGTCGGCGGTGATCAGGTCGTTTTCCATGGCGAACTGATGGGCGAGGCGCACGGCCCCGGGGCAGTAGGGTCAGGTCGGCGTGACCAGCACCTGCAGGTGGACTGGTTGCGTGATGGCCGCGAGCTTCTCGCGCGTCTCCTGCTCGAGCCCGGAGTCGCGCTTCGAGAGCATGATCGTGTCCTCGATGACCGAGGCGAACTCGAAACCGGCGGGGATGCCGTAATAGCGGATCCCGTGGTCCTTTTCGCCGACGAGGACGGTCGCCGGGATCTTGTCGATCCGATACTGCGCGGCGACCTCCTTGTCGAGCGTGAAATTGAAGACCTCGAGCGACAGCTTCGGCGAGATCGACGTCAGCTCTTCGAAGAGCTGGCGCGTGTCGTGACAGGTTTCGCACTCGAACGTCTGCGTGAAGTTGAGGAACTTCACCGGCTGATCGAGGACGGAGAACATCTTCGTGATTTGTGCGCGGTCGCGGTCTTCAATGATCATGGTTGCAGCCTCAGAAGCCGAAAGAATATCCGAACTCGAACTCCCATTCGTGCATTCTGAGCTGAATCCGCTGCGCGCCCGGCGCTT
>DATFUW010000217.1:0-3290 GCA_035260605.1 Thermoanaerobaculia bacterium
TTCGCCGGTTCGAGGAAGCTGCCGTTGAGTAAGGCGATCGTGTCGCCCTCGAGACGCACGACGTCGTCGACCGCGGAGACGGGGAGGAGCGGCACGCTTCCCTCGCTCGCGCCGTCGAGGCCGAACATCTTCAGCCCCGAAGGTCCGCCGGCCATGGTGACCACGTACAGCCGGTGCGGCGTCGGGACGAATGATTCGACCGACGAATCGCCCGCGGGGACGATGGCTCGCGCGGAGGCCAGGGCCGGGTCCGCGACCGGCATCCGCTCGATGGCCCCCATCGGCGCGTACTTCCGTGACAGGAGGTAGAGGTTGCCATCGAGTCCGAAGGTGACGATCGGAACCGAATCCGAGAACCGCGTGATCTGGCGCCAGTTGCCGTCACGTTTCCGGAGGAAGTGTTCGACTTCGCCGCCGTCGCCGTTGCGCACCGTGGCGAGCACGAACTGCCCGTCGTCCGACGTTTCCAGCGTCGTCTCGGCGATCTTCGGGAACTCCGCGCCGAGCTCGTAGTGATCGCGCGCCTCGGGCGTGCCGAGGCGGTGGAACCAGACCTGCTGGTAGAAACTGAGGTCCGCCGCGGCACGCTCGCCAGGGCGCGGATATCGCGTGTAGTAGAAGCCGCTGCCGTCGGGGTTCCAGGCGACGCTGCCGCCGGCGGTGCCGCCGTTGACGCGCGGGATGACGTCGCCCGTCTCCTTTCCGGTGGCCGTTTCGTAGACGTGCACCGTGCCGTTTTCGCTGCCGCCCTGCGAAAGCGAAACGGCAATGCGCCGGCCGTCGCGCGAGGGGACGAAGAAATCGATCGCCGTTCGCCCGCTCATCGGATTGGGATCGACGAGCACGCGCTCCGATTTCCGGTCGTCGATCGAATCGAGGAGCACGAGGAGGCTGTGTTCCTTCGGCGGCTGGTTCTTCATGGCAAACAGATGCCCGCCGCGCCACTGCAAGCCGAAGTACGACGCGGGGCGCCGCGTGTAGAGCTCGCGAAGGCGGCCGGCGATCGCCTCGCGGTTGGGCATCGAATCGAGCACCGCGCGCGAGTAGCGGTTCTGCGCGTCGACCCAACGCTGCACCGCGGGGGCCTGTCCATTCTCCAGCCAGCGGTAGTCGTCCGTGACGGTGACGCCATGATAGACGTCCTTCACCGGATGCTTCGGGGTGGCGGGCGGCTGCAGGGGAACGGCGGCCAGAAGAGCGGCAAGCAGAATCTGTCGCATGGGCGAGAGTGTAGTGTATCGGCGTGAACCTCACGCAGCTCTTCGATGTGTCCCTCGCCGGCCGCGGCGACGTGGAGGGGCTGGAGTGGCAGGGGCGGGCGTACACGTTCGGCGAGATCGATGCTCGCAGCAACCGCGCGGCGCACGCGCTCCGGGCGCGCGGCTTCGAAAGAGGCGACCGGCTCTGCGTGCATCTCGCCAACCGGATCGAGCTGATCGATCTCTTCCTGGCCTGCGTGAAGCTCGGCGTGATCTTCGTGCCGATCAATATCCTCTATCGCGAGCGCGAGATCGGGCACATCGTCCGCGACTCGGAGCCGCGTGCGGTGATCACCGAGGCGGACCTCGGCGCGCTGCACTCGGAGCGGAGCGACCGGCCGGCCGAAGCGCTCGACGGCGATGCCCCCGCGGCAATCATCTACACATCGGGGACGACCGGCGCGTCGAAAGGCGCCGTGCTGACGCACAACAACTTCGCGGCCAACGGCGTCAATCTGACCGCCAGTTGGCAGATCTCGCGGGCCGACCGTTTCCTCCTGGCACTGCCGCTGTTTCACGTCCACGCGCTCGGCAACGGGCTGCACGTCTGGCTCGTCAGCGGATGCCGCATGCGCCTGCTCGAGCGCTTCGATCACCGCACCGCCGCGCAGGAGTTCCTCACGTTCGCGCCGACGCTGTTCTTTGGCGTGCCGACGGTCTACGTCCGGCTGCTCGACGCACCGCCGGAGATCGCGCGGACGATGCGCCTCTTCGTCTCCGGATCGGCGCCGCTGCCGCCGCGCGTCTTCGAGGAGTTCCGCCGCCGCTTCGGCCATACCATCCTCGAACGCTACGGGATGACCGAGACCTTCATGACCGTCAGCAATCCATACGCCGGGGAGCGGCGGGCGGGGACGGTCGGCTTTCCGCTGCCCGGCGTGTCGGCCCGCATCGTCGACGGCGAACTGCAGGTGCGCGGCCCCACCGTCTTCGCCGGCTACTGGCGGAATTCCGATGCCACCGCGGCCGCATTCGTCGACGGATGGTTCCGCACCGGCGATCTCGCCACGGCCGATGCCGAGGGGCGCATCACGCTCCTCGGCCGCAGGAGTGAGCTGATCATCTCCGGCGGCTTCAACATCTATCCGCGCGAAATCGAGGAGCTGCTCCTCGAGCAGCACGGCGTGCGGGAAGCAGCGGTAGTCGGAGCGGAGGACCCGCTCCGCGGCGAGGTTCCGGTGGCCTACTTCGTCGGCGAGGCCGATCCGCAGGAGCTGGAGCGCGCCTGCCGCGAGCAACTCGCGTCATTCAAGGTCCCGCGACAGTTCGTGCGCATCGATTCCATTCCGCGCACGGCGCTGGGGAAAGTCCAGAAGCACCTGCTGTAGAGCCGGCGCTACATCCGTTCGCCGTACAAGGCGACGACGGTCGGTCCGCGGAACGGTTTCGTGGGGGAACCGGCGGCGATGGCCACGCCGACGTCGATGTAGTCCTTGCCGAGGATGTTCGCGCGGTGATGCGGCGAATGCATCCAGCCGTCGACGATCGATGCCGCGCTGGGATAGCCGACGGCGAGGTTCTCACCGAATTCGTGATAGCGGTAGCCGCACCGGTCGGCCCATGTCCACGGCTCGATGCCGTCCGGCGAGACATGATCGAAGTAGTGCTTGGTGAACATGTCGGCGATTCGGTCGCTCGCCGCCTGCGCGAGCTCGTCGTCGATGCGCAGCGGATTGAGGCCGTTTGCGGCGCGCTCGCGGTTCATGTCCGCAACCAGCGCCGCGGCCAACGGATCGAGCGTTCTCTCCGGATCTCGTGTTTCCCGGAAGGCACAAATCGTGAGGGCCAGTGTGAGGACGACCGCCAGAGTCGCGAGTTTTTTCCCCATGGGGTCAGGTCTTTAATTTGGTATTTTCTACAATGGGTGGAACCGCGAAAGCGAGGATCTCGATCCCGACTGGCGGAACTCCAAACGGCAATGAAATGCGGGCAAACATGCCCGAGTGCCTGCCTGATGAAATGCTACCGGTCGTAGAAAATGAACAACCGAAGCTCTGATCCCATCGTGATCATCGGCGGAGGGCAGGCGGG
>DATFUW010000218.1:0-3591 GCA_035260605.1 Thermoanaerobaculia bacterium
AGTCGCTGCTGAAGAGCGCGCTCGACTCCCTCGGCCGTCCGTACGAGCTGAAGCCGGGCGACGGAGCGTTCTACGGCCCGAAGATTGACTTCGACGTCTCCGACAGCATCGGCCGCAAGTGGCAGCTCGGGACCATCCAGCTCGACTACAACGCGCCGGAGCGTTTCGACCTCACCTACATCGGCGAGGACAACAGCGAGCACCGCGCCACCGTGATGCACCGCGCCATCTACGGTTCGTTCGAGCGCTTCATCGCCATCCTCATCGAGCACTTCGCTGGAGCGTTTCCGGTCTGGCTCGCGCCGGTGCAGGCCGCCGTCCTCCCACTCTCGGAGAAGTTCGTCGACTACGCGCGCGACGCCACGCAGAAGCTGCTGGCCGCCGGACTGCGCGTGGAAGTCGACGAGAGCAACGAGAAGCTCGGAGCGAAGATCCGCACGGCCGAACTGGCGAAGATTCCTTACATGCTCATCGTTGGCGAGAAAGAAGCATCATCGGGGGCAGTGAACCTTCGAAAACGGACCGGGGGAGATCAGGGCTCGATGCCGCTGGAGCAGTTCATCGAAGAGGCCCGGCAACGGATCGGCTCCCGCTCCTTGACTTTGTAAGGCCCTTTCCCCAAGATTCGGGCCGCCCGTAAACAGGAGGAACTCGTATTTACCCGCCACGCAGAGGATCGCGATTCGACCGCAGACCAGCAGAACCCCAATCCAGAATCAATGAGATGATCCGGGCCGTCGAGGTCCGGCTCATCGACGCGGACGGCCAACAGGTCGGTGTCGTCCCCATCCAGCAGGCGCAGGACCTCGCGCGCGAGAAGGACCTCGACCTCGTCGAGATCTCCCCAACCGCCAATCCGCCCGTCTGCAAGGTGATGGACTACGGCAAGTACATCTTCCAGCAGAAGAAGAAACAGACCGAGGCCAAAAAGAAGCAGAAGGTGATCGTCGTCAAGGAGGTGCAGTTCCGCCCTCGAATCGACGAGCACGACTTCGAGTTCAAGAAGAACAACATCATCCGCTTCCTGCAACATGGCGATAAGGTCAAGGCCTCGATCCGCTTCCGTGGCCGCGAGATGACCCACATGGAGCTCGGCAAGGCCGTCCTCGACCGCCTGTTGACCGAGATCAAGGAGTTCGGCGCCGCCGAGAGCGCCATCCCCGACATCCAGGGGAACCGCATGAACATCGTCATCTCCCCCAATAAATAGCCAGCCCCGCCGGCTGGAGAGCCGGCGCTACATCGCTCCTTCGTCCACCCCGCCGCATGTAGAGCCGGCTCTCAGCCGGCTGGAGAGCCGACCCTCCATGGGAATTCACTCAGGCATCATCAAGTTACGGAATCCCGCTATGCCGAAACTGAAGACTCATCGTGGAGCCGCCAAGCGGATCAGGAAGTCGGCCGGGGGGAAGCTGCAGCGCAGCCACGCCTTCCATTCGCACATCCTGACCAAGAAGAGCCCGGGCCGGAAAGCCTTGCTCGGCGCTGAAACCGAGGTCTCGAAGGCGAATCGCAAGACGATCAAGAAGATGCTGCCGTATCTGTAGGCAGCCGCACGAGCGCGGCGCGGTTCGCCCCACCTCCTGACCCGCCCGCTCACGAAGAAACGAAACGAGGAGAGAACATGCCCCGAGTCAAACGCGGTCCCAAACGCAAGAACCGACGTTCCAAGATCCTGAAGGCGGCCAAGGGCTACTTCGGGATGAAGTCGCGCGGGCACCGGATCGCCAAAGAGCAGGTGGCGCGCGGGCTCAACTTCGCCTACGCGGGACGCAAGGACCGAAAGGGCGAGTTCCGCCGACTGTGGATCGCGCGCATTAATGCCGCGGCCCGGGTGAACGGGATCTCGTACTCGCAGTTGATGGCCGGCCTCAAGGCTGCGGGCTCGGTCGTCGACCGCAAGGTCCTGGCGGACATCGCCGTGCGTGATGCCGCGGCGTTCAGCGCGTTCGTGGAGACGGCGCGCGGCGGGCTCGAGAAGCTGAAGACCGCGGCGCGCTGATTCGCGCGATGATCGAGGACATCGAAAAGGCCGGCCGCGAGTTCGATTCCGCTCTCGCCGCCGCCAGCACGGCTCGTGAGCTCGACGCGCTGCGCGTTCACTACTTCGGACGAAAGGGAGGCCTGATCCCCGCGCTGTTCGCGCAGCTCAAGGACGTCCCGAAAGCACAGAAGAAGGACGTCGGCGATGCGCTGAACAAGCTGCGCGACCGCATCGAGTCGGCGCTCCAGGAGAAGTCCGCGCACGCCGCCGCCGCCGAGGCCACCCGCCGCGAAGCGCGCGAAACGCTCGACGTCACCCTCCCCGCCCGCCTCCCCCGCCTCGGCCATCTGCATCCGGTGACCATCGTCCGCCGGCAGATGGAGGAGATCTTTCTGGAGATGGGCTACTCGATCGACCCCGGACCGGAGATCGAGAGCGACTGGTACAACTTCGAAGCGCTGAACTTCATCCCTGAACATCCCGCGCGCGACATGCAGGACACCTTCTTCGTGGACGTCGACCAGCTCCTGCTGCGCACCCACACCTCGAACGTGCAGATCCGCTCCATGGAGAAGATCAAGCCGCCGGTCAAGGTGCTGTCGCCGGGACGCGTCTACCGCCGCGACGAGATCACCATGCGCAAGTCGCCGATGTTCCATCAGGCCGAGGGACTGCTCGTCGACCGCGGGATCCACATCGGACATCTCCGCGCCACGCTGGAGATCTTCATCCGCCGCATCTTCGGCCCG
The DNA here is from genome assembly GCA_035260605.1 of Thermoanaerobaculia bacterium. Lineage (GTDB taxonomy): Bacteria > Acidobacteriota > Thermoanaerobaculia > Gp7-AA8 > Gp7-AA8 > Gp7-AA10. The sequence continues at coordinate 2,734 of DATFUW010000218.1, forward strand.
GGACTGGCCATGCGCATGCGCCCCAGCTACTTCCCGTTCACCGAGCCGTCCGCGGAAGTCGACATGTCGTGTGTCTTCTGCAAGGGCGCCGGCTGCGGCACCTGTTCGCGCACCGGATGGATGGAGATTCTCGGCTGTGGGATGGTCCATCCGCAGGTGCTGCGAAACGTGGGCATCGACCCCGACGAGTGGAGCGGGTTCGCCTTCGGCCTGGGACTCGACCGCATGGCCATGATCAAGTTCGACATCCCGAACATCCGCACCCTCTTCGAGAACGACCTCCGCGTCCTCGAGCAGTTCTGACGCAGAGCGTAAAATGGTCTCGAGCACCCAGCGAGAGGTCCGCTTGCATCGGGGAATCACCGCCGTTCTGATCGTCACGGCTGCGATGACTGCCGCCGCCGTCCGCGGAGATGTGCGCCCGTTGTCGGACGCCGAGCGCGGAGCGGCGGAGATCGCGGCTGCCTATCTGAGCAGCGGCGCCGCGGGACTCTACGAACGGCTCTCGCCGGAATCGCCGCTCCGCCGGCTGCCGCGCGAACGCGCGCTCGCGGAGATCGAAGCGCGGCTCGGACCGCCCGCCGGCGCGAGATGGGAGATGCAGACGGTCGTCCCCGCGCTGGAAAAGAGGCTGGCCGCATTCACGGTCGCCTTTCCATCCGGACTCGATGAGAACGTCTTCTTCGACATGACGTCCGAGGGCGGCCGCTACACGCTGCACGACATCCGGAACCTGGCGATGCCGTCGCCGCAGGGGCAGATCTTCCCGGCCGAAGCGTCCGCGGCGGCGAATCCGCCAAACGCGTCGTTGACGGCGATCGCGGCGGACGGCGGGGCCATCGCTGCTGCGGCGCTGCT
>DATFUW010000219.1:0-2744 GCA_035260605.1 Thermoanaerobaculia bacterium
GTGAGCGCGCCCGACGATGCCGCCGACGAATTCGAACGCTGGTTCACCCAGCGCGCGGGGCGCTACACCGGCGACAGCCGCTATCTCGACCGCTCGCTCGCCTATTCCGATTCTGACCTCCAGCAGTACGGCACCTGGACCTTTGTGGCGGGCCTCGGCACGTGGGGATGGCGCCCGTACGTCGATGCCGGATGGCGGCCGTATTACTACGGAAGCTGGGTCTACGGACCGAACGGCTGCCTGATCTGGTCGTCGACCGAACCGTGGGGCTGGGTCCCGTACCACTACGGGCGCTGGGCGTATGACGGAGTCTATGGCTGGGTGTGGATCCCCGGTTACACGTATTCTCCCGCGTGGGTTTACTGGCTCTACGGCTCCGACTACTTCGGCTGGGCGCCGGCCGGATGGTAGGACTGCTACCGGCCGTACTACGGGTGGGCCTATCAGCCGTACCAGCGCGCGGGGTTCAACTTCGGATTCGGTTTCTACGGGCGCGTGCACGTCAACGAGATCGATCTGCGGCCCTGGACGTTTATCTCGCCCGACCACATCATCTCCACGCGCGTCGACCGCGCGGCGCTGACCATCGATGCCGTCCGGCAGCGCCTGCAGCGTGATCCGGCCGCCGGGATGGCCACCGTCTCCGCCTCGCCGGCGCGGTTCGGCCGCTCGGAGATCAAGGATCCCGCCGCGGCGATTGGCACCATCGCCCGCCGCGGGATCGGAACCGGGGGGGGTGTGCGCGGTGAGCCTGCGGGCGGCACGGACATGACGCCGTTCTTCCGGCGCGATCCGCAGCTCCCGAATGCCATCCGCCAGCGGATCGTTCGCAGCGGAACGGTCGTGCCTCCGAGCTCGCGCGGATATGCCGCACCGCCGGAAATGCCCACTCCTTCGGGTGTTCCGTCGCCCGGAACTCCGGGAACGCTGGAAGGCAGAGTCCCGGCGCGCGGCGATCGAGACCCGAACGAAGGACGGATCGACCGTGGCACAACCGGTGGAACGCCGGTTCCGACACCCGGTGGAACGACCGGTGGAACGCGGGTCCCCGGACGCCGTACCGAGCCGCAGGTGCAGCCGCAGCCGCAACCGCAGCCGCAGGTCGTTCCCCCGCCGAAATCGGGGACGACGCCGAACTGGCGTGACCGCATCCAACGCCCGGTGACTCCGCCTCCCGACCGCCCGACAGTCGATCGCGGCACCACGCCCACCACGCCGCCGCCGGATGAATCGTGGCGTGGCCGGACCACCGGCCGCCGCGGCACGACGCGGACGCCGCCGCCGCCGCAGTCGGAGGTTGTGCCGCGGAACAACAACGGGCAGCCGGTCGAGCGGTTGGTGCCGGAGCGTCCGAGCGACATTCCCCGGCGCATCATCGATCGCATCGGCGGGGCGCGAATTTATGGCGAGCCGCGAGCCGTCCCGCGCGAGAGCGCACCCCCGCCGCGCGAGTCGGCTCCTCCGCCTCCGCCGCGCGTCGAACGTTCGTCGCCTCCTCCGTCCCATTCTTCGTCGTCCTCGCATTCCTCCGGACGGGCGGGGGGTGGCGGGCGCGTCAAGCACTGACGGATCTCTCGTGATGCGGCGGGCTCCGGCCCGCCGCTCCGCGCCCCCGGTTACAATCTGACGAATGTCGGTTCCGCTTTTCCTTGCCCTCTACTACCTCGAAGCGGGACTATTCTTCTCGATCGCTCCCTGGACGCGCCTCTGGACGCTGAATCCGCTGTTCCAAAGCAACCTGACGGTGAGCCTGATCGCCGCGAACCCCTTCGTCCGCGGGTTTGTCACGGGGTTCGGTGTGGTCCATCTTCTGATCGGGATCCATGATCTGGTTCGGATTGCCCGGATGCGTCGCCGCGAACAATGGCCACAATGAAAGAGCGTTCCCTCCCGCCTCGTGCGCGGCTCTATCTGCCGCTGCTTCTGACGGTGTTGCTGTTCGCGGCGTGGTTCGCGCTTCGCTGGGCGCACATGCCGAAGGAAGCGATGACGTACGTGCTGTTCGCCGCGGTCGCCTCGCTGATCTTCTTCTTCGTCCGCTTTGTGGACGTGATCGTCTTCGAATTCATGGCGCCGCGGCACCGTCAGGTTGCCACGCCGCAACTGCTCCGGGCGATCATCTCGCTGCTCTTGTACGTCCTCTTCTTCGCGGCCGCCTTCCAGGCGATCCTGCAGATCGACGTCAAAGGATGGCTGACGGGAGGCGTGGTCGTCGCGGCGGTCGTGGCCCTGGCGCTTCAGGACACGCTGGGCAACCTCTTCGCGGGGATCGCCCTGCACATGGAACAGACTTTCCAGATCGGCGACGTGATCCACAGCGGCGATTACCGCGGACGGGTGGAGAGCGTGAGCTGGCGGGCCACGCGGGTGCGCGGGTACGACAATCAGTTGATCGTGCTGCCGAACTCGCTCATGGCGCGCGAACGACTGGAGATCTTCCCGCGCAACAACCTCAACGCCCGCATCCTGTCGGTGGGGATCGACTACCACGCCGCGCCGGCGACGGTGATCGGCATCCTCAGCCAGGTGGCCGCGCACGTCGACGGCGTATCGCGCGAGCTGCCGGCCTATGCGCGCGTGGGCGGGTTCGGCGACTCGGCCGTCAACTACGAGATCAAGTACTACACCCGCGACTATTTCGGGCGCGACCGGATTGACGCCGACATCCGCAAGGCGGTGTGGTATGCGCTCCGGCGCAACAACGTCTCCATTCCCTTTCCCATCCGCGCGTACCAGCCGTACAT
>DATFUW010000220.1:0-2131 GCA_035260605.1 Thermoanaerobaculia bacterium
CAGGAACTGCATGATCACGAACGGCGCGTTGCGGTTCACGTTGCCCAGCGAGCCGCCGATCTGCACCGTATCGCTCGTCACCGCGCCGAACGTCAGCAGGAAGAACAGGACCAGGCAGACGTAGAAGACGAGCTGCTTGAGGTGATAGCGGACCTCGAATTTGAAAATCTCGGCGGTCATCACGCCGCCTCGTGCAGCGCCGAGAAGTAGACGTCTTCGAGCGAGCCAGTGACCGGCTCGAAGCCCTCTGCCGGTCTGCGATCGGCGTGGACGTGGACGAACGTCCTGCCCGCGACCAGCCGCGTGGAGATTACTGGGAAGTCGCGCTGGAACGAATCGAGATCCTTCCGCGGAACGGCGCAGCGCCAGATCTTTCCTTCCACCGCGCGGATCGCGTCCCACGGATCGCCCGTCATCAGCACCCGCCCCCGGTCGATGATCGCCATCCGGCTGCAGAGGTCGGAGACGTCTTCCACGATGTGCGTGGAGAGGATCACGACCATGTTCTCGCCGATCTCCGCGAGCAGGTTGTGGAAGCGGACGCGCTCGCCGGGGTCCAGTCCGGCGGTCGGCTCGTCGACGATGATCAGCCGCGGTTCGCCGAGCAGCGCCTGCGCGATGCCGAACCGCTGGCGCATGCCCCCCGAGAACGTGCCGAGGTTCTGCCGGCGCACGTCCCGGAGGTTCACGCGCTGCAGCAGGGCGTCGACCGCCTCCTTCCGCTCCTTCCGCCCGCCGATCCCCTTGAGCACCGCGAGGTGCGTGAGCATCGTCTCCGCGGAGATCTTCGGATACACGCCGAACTCCTGCGGGAGATAGCCCAGGAGCTTGCGCACGTCATCCTTCTGCCGCAGCACGTCGATGTCGCCGAGCGTCGCGGAGCCGCTGTCGGCTTCCTGCAGCGTCGCCAGCGTGCGCATGAGCGTCGACTTGCCCGCGCCGTTCGGACCGAGAAGCCCGAACATCCCGGTGGGGATCTCCAGATTGATGTCCTGCAGGGCGCGGACTCCGTTCGGATAGGTCTTCGACAGCCCGCGGATGGTCAGGGTGAGCATGGAAGAACCTCCTCGCGCTCTCACTACGAGAAGGCAAGCGGAAAGTTGCGAATCTCATGGCGCGCCCGGTCTGATCGTCGGATCGGGGCCGCGAGATCGCGTGCTTGCGACCGGCGTGACCGGATTCTGCGTCATCGACCGCAGCCGCGGGGCGTAGCGCTGGGAAAGAGAGCGGCGGTCTCGCCGCCGCTTTCCAGCTCCAGCAGGCGGCGCTTGACGTCGATCCCACCGCCGAACCCGGTCAGCGATCCGCTCGATCCGATCACCCGATGGCAGGGAATGATGATCGGGATGGGGTTCGCGCCATTCGCCGCGCCGACGGCGCGGGTGGCGGCGGGGCGGCCGATCTCCCGCGCAATCTGCGCGTAGGTGCGCGTCGCACCGTACGGAATCCGCCGGAGCGCGCGCCAGACCTCGAGCTGAAACGGAGTGCCATGCGGAGCGAGCGCGAGATCGAATTCCGTCCGCCGGCCGGCGAAATACTCGTCGAGCTGGCGCATCGCCGGCGCGAGCCGCGCGTCACGGCGCGGGACACCCTGCGGAGGGACGGACGGCGGAAACTCGATGCGCAGCAATCCTTCCGCGCCGCCGACCAGAAGGAGATCGCCGATCGGCGTGGCGCCGTACGCGTACCACATCACAGCGACTCCCAAAGCGCGATCGTCGCGTAGGCGCGCCACGGCCGCCATCGCTCCGCGCGCGCCAGCAGCTTCGCGGGATCGATGCCGATCGCCGACGCCGCCTTGCGCAATCCGAGATCCGTGTGCGGAAATGCATCCCGCTCGCCGAGCGCGCGCATGGCGATGTAGTGCGCAGTCCAGGGACCGATGCCCGGCAGCGCGGTCAGCCGCTCGATCGACGAATCGAGCGTCGTCCCCCGCGCCAGGATTGTCGGATCATCTTCCACGCTGCGCGCGAGCGCGCGGACTGCGTCGATTCGCCGCCGCGGCATTCGGCCGAGCCTTCTGGCGTCGAAGAGCCCGCCGGCGAAAAGGCGATTCATGATGGTCGTCGCGCCGCGGACGGAGATCTGTTGCCCGACGATGGCGCGTACCGCGAGTTCGAACGGATCCCAT
>DATFUW010000221.1:0-6408 GCA_035260605.1 Thermoanaerobaculia bacterium
TCCCGGCGACGAAGTAGTTCCGAACGCCCCATGCCGTAACGAACACCGACAGGGCAATCGAGACGGTGATGAAAACGATATGGAAGATGCGCAGCGACATTCATCATCGTCCGATCATGTCGGCCCAGTGATTCCACGGGCCCCACATCAGGATGGCGAAGAAGACGACCGTCAGCCCCAGGATGGAGTAGATCAGCCGCTTCTCCGACAGCAGGTGCATGAAGAACCCGGCGACCAGGAACCCTTTCATGCAGGCGATGGCCAGGGCGATGCCGATGGCCACGTGGACCGGCGTCCTCAGCCCGTAGCACGCGTAGACGGTCAGGGCGGTCAGCATCGCCAGTCCAGCGAACACCCAGAGATAGACGCGGATCTCGCGCTTGATCTCCTCCGGGCTGTGATGGAGATTCGGATCGTGCACTCCGCCGTGCACGTGGGCATCCTCGGCGTGGCTCTCCGGCAGCGGCATGCCGTCGGACGGTGCGGTCGGTTCCACCAGTTGTTCGGTCACGGTTCAGCGTCCTCCTACATCAGATAGAGCGCGGGGAAGAGAAAGATCCAGACCAGGTCGACGAAGTGCCAGTAGAGGCCGGCGATCTCGATGCGGTTCGTATAACGGGCGCGGTCCTTCCCCCACATCTTCGCGCCCGGAAAGAGCATGTAGAGGAACACGATGATCCCACCGAGGACGTGCAAGCCGTGCAGCCCGGTGAGAGTGAAGTAGAGCGCCATGAAGTTGTTCGTGCTCGGCAGCCGCCCCTCGACGAACTCGTGGTGATACTCGAAGCCCTTGTTGATCAGGAACAGCGTCGCCAGAAGGATCGTGCAGGCGATGAAGATCCGGCCCCACTTTAGATTTCCGAGCCGCAGGTTGGCCCACCCCAGCACGACGGTCACCGACGAGCTGATGAGGATGAATGTGTTCGCGGTGGCCAGCGGGACGTTGAGAAACTCCCAGCCGCGCGGCCAGGTCGGCGCGCTGGTGCGCAGCAGGATGTACGACGAGAAGAGCGCGCCGAACAGCATGACTTCGGACGCCAGGAACAGCCAGATGCCGAGCTTCCCGTTGTACAGGCCCGTGTCCGGCCGCGGGTGTACGGTGTACGGAATCTCGAACTCGTGGTGCGCTTCGTGGGCGTCCATTCAGATCTCCCTCTGAGCCACCGCGGCTTCCGGCAGCATCCCTCCGCCCGACGGGGGCGGCGCCGGCAGCACCAGGTGCTGCGGCAGATAGTCGTCCGTGGTGCACTCCGGCGCGTTGTATTCGTACGGCCCGCGCTGCACGACCGGGAGCACGGCGAAGTTGCCGTGACCGAGCGGAGGCGAGGTCGTCGCCGCCCAGTCGAGCGTCGTGGCCTGCCAGGGATTGGGATCGGTCACGTTGCGCTTCCCGCGCAGCGCCAGGAAGGCGTTGGTGAAGAAGTTGATGATGAACGGCACCTGGAACGTCAGCAGACCGATGGCGCAGATCGACATGAACGGATTCGTCTGCTCGGCGATGGCCTTGGCGTGGGCGTACTGAATGCCGCCGTCGTACAGCCGGCGCGAGACGCCGGCCAGTCCCTGCAGGAACATCGGGAAGAAGACTCCGTTGATGCAGACGAACGAGCCCCAGAAGTGCACGCGTCCCCAGAAATCGTTGAGCTTCCGCCCGCTGATCTTCGGGAACCAGTAGTAGATGCCGGCGAACATGGCGAAGATCGTCCCCGGCGCGACCACATAATGGAAGTGGCCGATCACGTAGTAGGTGTCGTGCAGGTGGAGGTCGGCGGTGGCCAGGCCGAGGGGAAGGCCGGTCAGTCCGCCGATGCCGAACATCGGCAGGAAGGCCAGCGCGAAGAGCATCGGCGTGGTGAAGCGGATCGACGCCCCCCACAGCGAGAGGAACAGCGCGCTGAGCACGATCACCGAGGGGATGGAGATGATCATCGTCGTGGTCTGGAAAAAGGCGCTGATCAGCGTCCCCATGCCGGTGAGGAACATGTGATGGGCCCACACCACGAAGGACATGAATCCGAGAAAGACGACCGAGCCGACCATGGAGCGATAGCCCCACAGCGGCTTGCGCGTGTTGTTGGCGATGACCTCGGCGACGATTCCCATCGCCGGGAGGATCAGCACGTAGACCTCCGGATGCGCCAGGAACCAGAACAGGTGCTGCCACAGGAGCGGATTGCCGCCTCCGGCGTTGTGCAGGATCTGTCCGCTGACCACCAGACCGCTCGGCAGGAAGAAGTTCGTATGCGCCACGCGGTCCATCAACTGGAGAATGCCGGCTGCTTCGAGCGGCGGAAACGCGAGCAGCAGCAGGAACGAGGTCACGAACTGCGCCCAGACGAAAAACGGCAGGCGCATGAACGTCATGCCCTTGGCGCGCAACTGCACGATGGTCACGATGAAGTTGACCGATCCGAGCAGCGACGAGGTGATCAGGAAGATCATCCCCACCAGCCAGAATGTCTGTCCGATCGTGGCGATGTCCGAGAGCGGCGGATACGACGTCCAGCCGGAGTTCGCCGTGCCGCTCGGGAGCGCGAAGCTGGAGAGCATGATCAGCCCGCCCGGCAGATAGCACCAGTAGCTGGCCATGTTCAGCTTCGGGAAGGCCATGTCGGGCGCGCCGATCTGCAGCGGGACGATGTAGTTCCCGAACGCGCCGACCGCCAGCGGGACGATGGCCAGAAAGACCATGATCGTCCCGTGCATGGCTCCGAGCTGGTTGTAGGCCTCGGGGAGCAGCACGCCTCCCGGCGCGCGGTTCTCGCCAAGGACTTTCATCACGTTGAAAGCGTGTCCCGGCCAGCCGAGCTGCAGCCGCATCAGGATCATCAGGCTGAAGCCGAACAGCAGGAAGCAGAGCGCGGTGAAACCGTACTGCAGGCCGATGACTTTGTGGTCGGTGGAGAACAGCCATCGCCGGTACCACGGCAGCACGTGCCCTTCGATCCGGTTCCGATGCTCCTCTTCTTCACGCAGGCGGATCGCGTCGCGCAGGATGCGCTCTGCGTCGTCCACGTACAGCCACTGGGTCCCGACTCTGAGCTGTTTCCGTTGTGCCAATCTGCCTCCCTGTGTAGGACCGGCTCTCAGCCGGTCCCGAATCTCGCGGCCGGTTGGAGAACCGGCCCTACATGAAAACCGGCGCTACATCACCCCTTGAACGTGAAATTCGCGGCCTTCGACTCTTTCGGGCCGACCGTGATCTGCTGCTGCTGGGTTCCGTACTTCTCATGCCACGCCACCAGCGTGTACGTCCCCGGGGGAACGTTGGCGATGGTGAACGATCCGTTGCCCTGCGAGACGGCAAAGAATGGATGCGGCATGACCGCCATCCAGGCTTTCATCCAGCCGTGCACGTCGCACTTGACCTTGAACGGCGTCTCCTCGGCATTGTCGAACTTCTTGGTGGCCACCATCCCCTGCACCGGCTGCCCTTCGTTGAACTGCGGGTTGTTGTTGGGCATGGCGTGGATGTTGTGCAGCGTGGCGTCGTCGTTGCGGATCTCGAGCGGCTGCCCGACCTGCAGAGCGATGATGTGCGGGTGGTACATGCAGCCTTTCTGATCGAGCATGACCGGTGTGGAGGGTGGCGGATAGTTCCCCTTCACATCCTTCAGATAGACGAAGACGTCGGCCAGCTCGCCGTGTGGTCCCTCGACCACTTCCTCGTCCTTCGGGGGAGCGCCGGCATGCTGCGACGCGCAGTACGGGTCGGCGGCCATCTGGATCGTCGGCATCGGCGGCGGCGTCGAGGCCAGTGTCACCACGCCGGTGATCGTGCCGGCATCGGCGACAGCCGGTGCCGCGGCGGGAGCGGCCGCCGGCGCAGCGGAGCCTGTGGCGGTGGTCGCTGTCTGCTGCGCCTCGTCGTCGACCCCTTCCTGGTCCTTTGCTTCCTGGCCTTTGCCGCAGCTCACGGCGAGCACGAGCGTGGCGGCGAACAACACGGATACGAACTTTTTCATGACTTCCTTTCTGATTCGAGCATCGTCGGTTGGATTCATCACTTTCCTCCGCCCCCGGCCGCCGGCGTCGTGTCCAACCGGCCGGTCTTCACCGCCGGCACACCGGCGGGCATCGATGGGCTCGCGGGAGCGGTGGGCGCTTCCCCTCCCGGCGCAGCGCTGCGCATCTGCGTGATGCCGATGCTCCAGATGTAATCGCGCAGGTAGTTCGTCAGGGAGACGGCGTCGCCCATCGTGCGGCGCAGTTCCTTCTCATCGCCCTTGAAGTACGGCAGCAGCTCCGCTTTCTGCTTCGCGAACTGCGGCGAGTCGATGGCCAGCGCCAGCGGCGAGGTGAAGTCGCCGGTGGTGGAATCGCGCGGGAAGTTCGCCGGCATGCGGGTACTGGGGATCAGCTCGTTCGGCTTGCGGATCCACTCCGGGATCCAGTCGTGGCGCAGGCGCAGCCGCGCCAGCGTGAGGTTCGGGGCCAGCGAGGTGGTGTCGGCGACGCTCGGCTTCGCCGGACTCTCCGGGTTGACCGGTGCCGTGGCGTGGCACTGCGAGCAGCGCATCATGCCAAAGACGGTCTTGCCGATGGCCACGTTCGCGGCGCCGGGATGCATCTCCCGCGTGGTGTCGAACTCCGTCCCGTGTCCCTCCTCGGCGAAGAACGTCACCAGCGTGTTCGCTTCCTGATCCGTGAAGTGGAAGGTCGGCATCCGGACGTTCAGCCACGGGCGGATCTTCATCACAGTCGGGTCCTTGAGGAAGTTGAACAGGAACGGCGACTGCGCGCGGCCACCCTCGGGAGTCAGGTCTGGCGGGAGGAAGTTCGTGTCGGCGATCGTCGAGGCGATCGCCCGGCCGCGGCCGTCCACGATGTGACATCCGCGGCAGTTGTGCTGAGAGACCAGCTTCCGCCCTTCCTCGACGAGCCGCGACTGTGAGTCCTGCGCCGCGAGCTTATCGGGCGAGACGACGTCCTTCGTCAGGCCAACGATCACCATCGTGATCCGCTGCGCCTCGTCCGGCGAGAGGTGGAAGTTCGGCATCTTCAGCTTGTCGTTGTAGATCTTCGTCCGACGGTCGTCGTAGACGCGCGGGCTGCGCACCTTGTTGTAGATGAACGACGGGACGCTGTGCTCGATGTGCTCGACCTTTCCATCCTCGGCCGTGTAGCTGTGCACGAAGCCGAAGTCGAACAGGTGGAGCGGCTTCGAGCCTTCGGTGGTCAGTTCGGTGCCGATCGGCTTGAGGTTCTCGAAGCCCTTGATGTTGTGGCAGGAGTAGCAGCCGTACTTCTCGATGCTCCGTTCGCCGAGGTATTCGAGCTGATCGTGCATCGGCATGGAGGCCAGTTTCGCCTCGGCATCGCGCACGCTCAGGGTGTTCACGAGGTAGCCCATCGCCAGGTCGTGCACCGCCGCGGGGTCGGCCGGGCGGACCGGGGTGGTCATGAATTTCGGCTTGGTGAGCGTCATCAGGTAGGCGGTGATGTCGGCCGCCTCCTCGTCGCTGAGCCGCAGCGAAGGCATCGGCGCCGCCGCGTAGTAGTTCTTCGGGTTCTTGATCCAGTTGTAGATCCACCCGGGGTTCGTCTTCGTCCCCACTCCGGTGAAGTTGAAGCCGTAGTTGCGTTCCAGCGGGTAGTCGTCGCGGCGCGCCAGTCGCAGCGCTCCGGTCTGCGCGTCTTTGATCCATTCGCTCTCGATGTGGCAGGCCAGGCAGCCGACGTTCTCCACCAGCTCCTTGCCGCGCGCCGCATCCCCCGGGACCGGCGGTGGCGCCCACGTGCGGTGCGTCGACTTGCTGAACAGATAGGTGACGATGGCCTGGATCTCGGCGTCCTGATCCTTGATGTCCTGCGGGATCTCCGAAGGGGGGACGACCTTCGGATCGATGATGTTCCGCTGATAGAAGAACGACGGCATGCGCGTTGTGGAGCGGAAGTTGTGCGGCTCGGAGATCCACCGGATCGCCCACTGCGGAGTGGTCTTCTCCGCGATCCCGCTCAGGTCGGGCCCCGGCTTGCGCAGGTCGCTGAAGCGCCAGTTCTTGATGATGTGGCAGGCATAGCACCCGTAGAGCTCGACGGTCTGCTCGGCCTTCGTGATCTTCGGCCCGTCATCGACCGACATCTGCCCCGAGTGACACTTCTCGCACGATGCCTCGTAGTACTGCCGCGGGAACATCGGCTCCTCGTTGAAAGGATTCTCCTCGTATCCCCAGTGGCGCTGCTCGTAGTCCCAGGTGCCGGGGAAGAAGCTGATCAGGGCGGCCGACCAGCGGGCCCGCATCTTGGGGCTGGCGGGGACGTGTCCCGCGCGGCCGAACTCGGTGGCCCGCCCCTCGCCGCGATGGCAGCCGGTGCAGCCGAACTCCAGCAGCGGATGCGCCGAGGCCGAGCCGACGAAGACATCGAGGTAGGGGTGCGTGCGCCAGGGGTTCAGCGTGTCGAGCG
>DATFUW010000222.1:0-3072 GCA_035260605.1 Thermoanaerobaculia bacterium
TCGGCGCCACCGCCGTCACGCATGACGGGAATGCGCTGGACGGCGTGATCACCGACGGCGACCTGCGACGGCTGCTGCAGCGCGACGAACAGATCCTCCGAAAGAGCGCGCGCGACTGCATGAAACCGAACCCCATCACCATCGACGGCAGCGAGCTGGCATCGGCGGCATTGCAAATCATGGAACAGAAGAAGATCACCTCTCTCTTCATCACCGATGCGGAACGGCGGGTCGAAGGAATCATCCACCTCCACGACCTGTGGGGCCTGGAGCTGTTTTGATGGCCGACGGTCCGAACGTCGTTCTGCGCTACCGCAACGGGAGCACGAGCCGGGCATCGCTGCTGGACACCGACAGCGAGCGGGAGGTCTTCCGAATCGCCGTCGACGACGGCACGAAGTCGGAGGTCCCCTTCGGCGTGTTGAAGGCGGTCTTCTACCCCCACGCCGAGGCGGCAGAGCCGGAGCAGGCCGAAGGCAGCCAACTTGCAGTGGAATTTGCCGACGGGGAGATCATCCGTGGGATCGCCCACTACAACCCCGAAAAGAACGGCTTCTTTCTGTTTCCCCTCGACCGGAGCAAGAACGACAAAGTCTTCGTCGTGAACTCCGCGATCGTCTCGATCGAAGTCGAGAAATTGTAGGGTGGTCCGGTCGTCGACAACGGGACGAGCCGGCAACCCTGATCAGCATGCGAAAGACGCTCCTCATCGCCGCAATCTTCCTCGCAGCAAACGGCGCGCGGGCATCCGAACTCGACCATGTCGCGGCGGCGATCGCCGGAACCGAGGCTTCGTTCACGCAGCGATTCACGCCGAAAGGTTTCCGGAACAGTGAGGTCGAGAGCGGAACGGTGATCTTCGGCGAGCTGCCGAAGATGCGCTGGACGTACACGAAACCGGAAGAGAAGGTCTTCGTATTCGACGGGGCCCGCTCCTGGTTTTACGTCCCGGCCGACAAGCAGGTGACCGAATCGACGGTGGACGACGAGAAGAAGAGCGAGCTCCCCTTCCTGCTGATCGGCGATCCGGCGGCCCGCGGGCGTTTGTTCGACGTCACGGAATCGTCCCGGGGCGGCAGGATCGTCGTGCGGCTGGAGCCGCGCGCTGCGGCGGCCGCGGTGCGCAACATCGTCCTGACCATCGTGCCGGCGACGCACGCGATCGAGCAGCTCTCCTACTCGGATCGCGAGGGAAACCGTACGCTGTTCGAGTTCTCCGGCTATCATCCCCGCGACGTCTCGTCCGGCACCTTCGAATTCCGGCCGCCGCCGGGCACCGACGTGATCAGCAATCCCTGAGGAGCAAGAACGAATGGCCCAGGAGTTCTCGTTCGACGTCGTGTCGAAGACAGACATGCAGGAAGTGGCGAACGCGGTCCAGCAGGCCCAGAAGGAGCTCGCGCAGCGCTTCGATTTCAAAGGAAGCAAGAGCTCCATTGAGCTGGCCAACGACGAACTCACGCTCGTCTCCGACGACGAGGGGAAGCTTCGCAGCGTGAAGGACATCGTGGAGACGCGGCTGGTGAAGCGGAAGGTGTCGCTCAAAGCCTTCGATTACGGCAAACCGGAGCCAGCGGCGGGGGGAACCGTCCGGCAGCGCGCGAAGATCGTTCAGGGGATCGAAACGGAGAAGGCGAAGGAGATCGTCCGCACGATCAAGGACGCCAAGCTGAAGGTCCAGGTCTCGATCCAGTCCGATCAGGTGCGTGTCACCGGGCGGAGCAAGGACGATCTGCAGAAAGCGATGGCCCTCGTCCGCGAGAAGGACTTCGGCATCCCCCTGCAGTTCACGAACTACCGCGGCTGACGCGCTCGCGCGGCAGCGATGAGTCCGTCGGTTTACCCACGGCACCCGATCGACTATTCTTGCCCTGTGAGCGCCCCCCATCCCAGCGGCACGTTCGAACAGGTCTCCCGCATCGAGCGGCTGCTCGATCTGATCGCTCCGAAGCTGCAACTGGTCGAAGAGGAGCTACGCCGCAATTTTCAGTCGCGCATCCACACCATCCAGGACGTCGGGGAGCACATCCTCGCCGGAGGTGGAAAGCGGCTCCGACCCGCTCTGCTGCTCCTCGTCTCGAAGATGCTGCATTACGAGGGGCATCGGGACGTGGTGTTCGGCGCGGTGATCGAGTTCATTCACACCGCGACGCTGGTCCACGACGACATCATCGACGAGGCGGAAGTCCGGCGCGGCCGGACGTCGATCAATTATCGATGGGGAAACAACCTGACGGTGCTGGTCGGCGACTACCTGTACACGCACTCGATGAACCTCGCTCTGGCCGAGGGAAATCTCGAGGTGCTGCGGCTGCTGTCGAACACCACGATCCGCATGATCGAGGGAGAGATCCTCGGGCTGGAGCAGAACGGCCGGGCCGACCTCTCGATCGACGACTACTTCGAGATCGTCGGGCTGAAGACCGCGACCCTGTTCGGTGCCTGCTGCCGCATTCCCGGCTATCTCGTCGACATTCCGGAGGCGGCCGCCGCCGCGCTGTTCGACTACGGCTACAACCTCGGGATCTGTTTCCAGGTCATCGACGACCTGCTCGATTTCACGTCGAGCACCGAGATTCTCGGCAAGCCGGCGCTGGCGGATCTGAAGGAAGGAAAACTGACCCTCCCGCTGCTGCTCGCCCTGCCGCGCGCCAGCCAGAGCGAGCGCGATACGATCGCACGCGTGGCCCGCACGAAGTCGCTGGAGGGGGCGAGCCCCGCGGTGATCCTCGACCTCGTCACCCGCTACGAGACGCTCGACGAGACGCGGGCCATCGCCCGCGATTATGCCGCCCGCGCCCGGGCCGCGCTCGAGTTCTTCGACGACTCTCCGGCGAAGGAAGCGCTCGATCTGGCGCTTGATTTCGTTCTGGAACGGGATCGGTGATCCTGCATACGGCGCGTCATCACGAGAGCAACTCCATCAGCTCGGCCATCGCTGCGCGCGCGCGCCGGTGAACGGCCTCGCTCTCCTTCCCGTTCGTCAGACGGATGATCTTGTTGTACTGCTCGATGGCCCGCGGATAGTCGCGCAGATGGCGGTGATAGACCTCCGCCTTGCAGAGTTTGGCC
>DATFUW010000223.1:0-3567 GCA_035260605.1 Thermoanaerobaculia bacterium
CCGTAGTAGACGATCTTCGCGGTCATCTCCCGCGTGGCGTGGTTGAACAGGACCATCGTGGAAAAGAGTATCGCATAATCCTCCGCGTGGACGGCGAGGAGCCGGTCGAGATTCCGATCACCGACACGCTCGACCTGCACCCATTCCGGCCCGACGAAGTGCGAAGCGTGACGCTCGAGTACCTCGAGGCTGCGCGGGCGAAAGGCTTTCGCGAAGTCCGTCTGATTCACGGACGCGGAATCGGGATGCAGCGGGGCAACGTGCAGTCCCTGTTGCGGACCCTGCCGTTCGTCGAGGGGTTCCGAGACGATGCCTCGCTCGGCGCGACCGTGGTGCTGCTGGGAGGGGCGTAGCACCGGCCCCCGCGCAGAATGGCGCGCTTCACGCCTCTGTTCCCAAGGTCATGAGCACACTGTTCGAGGAACTCAGCCGTGTCCGAACCTTCGAATACACCGAAGAGGACGCGGAGCGGTTCGCGGTGCTGCACGACGAGATCCGCGTGTTGAAGCAGGAGCGCAACGCGGTCGTCGTGGCGCACAACTACTACCGGCCGGAGATCCTGAAGATTGCCGATTTCGTCGGAGACTCCCTGGAGCTGGCGCTGATGGCCTCGAAGGTGCGCGACGCGGACGTGATCGACTTCTGCGGCGTTCATTTCATGGCCGAGACGGCGAAGATCCTGAATCCCTCCCGCACCGTGTTGTTGCCGAACCTTCTCGCCGGATGCCAGCTCGCCGATTCCGCGCCGGCCGAGGAGCTCCAGGCTCGCATCGCCGAACTGAAACTGCAATTTCCCGATCTGGCCGTCGTCAGCTACGTGAACACCACCGCCGCGGTCAAGGCGCTCTCGGACATCATTTGCACGTCGGCGAATGGGGCGACGGTCGTCGGCTCGCTTCCGAACCGGAACATCCTCTTCGTCCCCGACCGCAATCTGGCCCGGCACGTCGCCGAGCAGGTGCCGGAGAAGAACATCATCCCGTGGGAAGGGTTCTGCTACGTCCATCAGCAGATCACCCCGCAGGAGATCGAGCGGATCCGCGAGGCGGACGGCGATCTGAAGATCCTCGTCCATCCGGAGTGCCGGCCCGACGTCGCCGCGCTGGCCGACGCGGTGTTGTCGACCTCCGGAATGGTGCGCTACGCGAAGGAGCACGCGTCGAAGCGCTTCCTCGTGGTCACCGAATGTGGACTGTCCGACCGTCTGGCGATGGAGGTCCCCGACAAGCAGTTTCTCAAGGGCTGCAAACTCTGCACGTTCATGAAGGTGACGACGCTGGAGGACGTGCGGGACTCGCTGAAGTTTCTCCGCTACCAGATCGAGGTCCCCGAGCAGATCCGGGTGCCTGCGGAACGGGCGCTGCAGCGGATGTTCGCCGCTACCGCTCAGGAATCACGATCCGCGGCCCTCCCTCGATGAGGAGGAGCACGGCGCGCCACGAATCGTCGTGAATCAGATCGATCTCCATTCCGACCAGGCGCCGCTGCGCGACCATCGTGCCGCGGTAGGCGAGGTCGCCCGAGACGGGGTCGGAGAAGGGCGGGTTCAGCGGGCGAGCGAGGGCGATGAGCAGGGAGGCGATGTAATCGCGTGCTTGCTGGCGTGAGGCGAACCGGCACTGGAACGTGATCTTCCGCGGGGTGCCGGATTCCACGGCCTCCATCTCCACGCTGCAGGCTTCCGCGGCGAATTCGACCCGGTCGTCCTGCCGGCTCTCGAGGAATGCGGACAGCGTGCGGCGCGCCTTCTTCTGCGCGCCGGCGAACAGCGTCGATTTGCCGTGGGACAAGGCGTGCAGCAGCCGGACGGTCGATGCCGGCGGACTCAGGATCGCGGCGACGACGAGCAGGGCGAGCATCAGTGCAGGCGGTAGTTCGACGAGCGGCGGAACATGTCCATCCGCAGCGCGAAGACGATCGTCTCGAATTCTCGCGTTTCGTCGCAGCTCTCGAAGTCGTCGAAACGCCGCTCCGAGAGCGCGCTCAGATAGCGATCGAGTTGTTCGTGCAGATCGTCGATGTGCTTCCACTCGTGGCGCTCGACGGCCGGGTCGGTGATGTACATGTACGGCAGCAACTGGGCGGAGCCGACGAGCCTCCATCCGTCCGGGCCTTTGCGGCATTCACAGCGCAACTGTTCGCCGAGAAACTCGGTGCATCCCCGCACCGGGGTCATTCCCGGTCGGCAGTCGATCACCAGATCGCCCGGCGTGACCAGCCGGACCCGCGGTGCGGCGATGCGGATATCGAACGGGGCGGGGGCGGCGCCCGGGGCGGGGGCGGCCCCCGCGGCGGCCGCGGACAGCAACAGGATCATGGCACCGGTGAAGCGCGTCATACAGGTGAGAATTGTCGCGCGCCTAAACTTACCTGTCAACGCCACTTTACTGGTAAAGTGTGACGAGCATGCGACGGACGCGTGACACTCTTCCGTTCGAATTCGTCGGCGGCTCGCCGGCGGTCGATTTCGTGAACACCGTGTCATGGCGCGGTGAGGAACGGGTGCGGAACGAACGGTTCCTCTCGTTCGAGTCGGTCATCACGTGGGCCCTCGATGGTGGAGTGATCGCCGCACGCGAGGCCGCGGAGTTGCGCCGCAAGGCGCTCGCCGCGCCGCCTGCCGCTCGGCTGGAGTTTCGGCTGCTCTTCCGATTCCGCACGGCCTTGCACGCCCTCTTCTCCTCGCTGGCCGCCGGCCGCTCCGCTCCGGAATCGCTCGCCGCCGTCAACCGCCTGCTGCACGAGACGCTGCGCCGGATCGAGCTCGCCCCGGGCGAGGGAGCGCTCGCCTGGCAGACGGAAACCGAACCAGCCGGCATCGGGACCATCCGCCACCGGGTGGCCCTCGACGCAGCCAGGCTTCTCACCTCTGCCTCCGACTTCCAGCAGCTTCGGCGCTGTGGCCGGGACATCTGCGGATGGCTCTTCATCGACCGCAGCCGACGCGGGAACCGGCGGTGGTGCAAGATGAACGATTGCGGCAGCCAGGAGAAATCACGGCGCTACTACCTCCGCAGGAAAGCCGCACGCCGCGGCTGACCGGGGATGTCTCAGATGCCCGGGCCGCAGAGCAGCCGGTAGACGCCTGCGACATCGTCCGATACGTCGTCCAGATCGCGCTTCATGGTGCCGATGGTCTTCTGGAACTCGGGATCCGACTGGATCGACTGCACCCAGGGGTGCTTCACCCATGCGTACCAGCTGTGATTCCCAAGGGCGGCGGCGCGGTCGACCCATGCGCCGGCCTTCGCGGTATCGCCGAGCTTCGCGTAAGTGAGGGCCTGACGCATTGCCGCCCAGTGGTTTCGATTCGCGTCCGCCTCGAACGAATGGAGTGCAGCGATCGCCGCCTCACGGTTTCCGGCGGCCGCGGCGACCATCGCATGGAGGCTTTTCCCGAGGTAGTGACCGGGAGCGAGCGCGGCGACGCGGTCCGCCTCTTGCGACGCCGCCGGAACGTTGCCCAGGAGGAGGAACGCGTTCGCCCGGATGTCGTGCCCGATGACCTCCGTGTCCTTCGAGCCGAGCGCGTTCGCCGCGTTTCGCAGGGCTCCCTGCGGATCGACC
>DATFUW010000224.1:0-2645 GCA_035260605.1 Thermoanaerobaculia bacterium
CATGAAGAAAGGTTTACTCGTCGTTCTGACCGTGGCCATCGCCGTCCTGTTCCTTCCGCACTCACTGCGCGCGGACACCGGAGTCGATGGCGCGGCGGTCTACAAAGCGAAGTGCGCGATGTGCCATGGCCCCGACGGCAAAGGCCAGACGGCGATGGGCAAGTCGCTCAAGCTGCGGGATCTCGGCTCCGCCGAAGTCCAGAAATTGACCGATGCGGAACTCAACAAGATCATCACCGACGGCAAGGGAAAGATGCCTGCCTACAAGAGCAAGCTCGATCAGGCCAGCATCGACGCGGTGATCGCGTTCATCCGCACGCTCAAGAAGTAGCCTTCCCCAGGTTGCCGGGTCGCCGGATCCGGCAACCTTCTCTCGCGAGCCGCTCCCTCCTCACACCCGCCCGCCGCCTCCGTCACAACGGCTCTGTCACCCGATCACAAGTCCTTTGGCAGCAAGTCATTGCCGCACTGTAGCCGCCGGCCAACAATGTGCGAAGGAGGCTCTCGATGAAAAAGGCTACAGTCATCACCATCATGTTGTTCACCCTGGGGCTGGCCCTGCCGGTCATGGCGGCCGAGGATGGGGCGGCACTGTTCAAGAGCAAGTGCGGCGTGTGCCACGGTAAGACGGGAGCGGCGGACACGCCGATCGCCAAGGCGAAAGGGATCAAGGACCTCGGCTCGGCCGACATTCAGAAGATGACGGACGAGGAGCTGACCACCATGATCGCCGCCGGCGGCGCCAAGCAGGTCAAAGGCCACGACTTCAAGAACAAAGGCCTGAACGACGAACAGATCAAGGCCCTCGTCACCTTCATCCGCACGCTGAAGAAGTAAATGATGTAGAGCCGCCTCTCCAGGCGGCTCTACACGAGAAGTCTGGCGATGCGCCGCCTCTCCAGGCGGCTCTACACGGGAGGTCTGCGATGCGATCCGCCTCTAAGGCGGCACTACAGGGGAGACCGGCAATGCCGGAAGCGCTCTGTCGGCTGTCTGTCGAGCCGGCTACTGGTGGAAGTGTGAAATGACGGCAGTGGCCGGCTTTCGACGTGCCGGGACGAGCCTGCAGACGAAACTGTTCGCGGCCATTCTCGGCGTGCTGCTGCTGAGCCTTTCGGTGCTGGGATTCGTGGTCACGCGGATGCAGCGCCGGCATGCGGAGTCGAGCCGTCTGGCGGCCGCCTCGCGCATCAACGAGGTGGTCCGCCAGGCGACGAGTTACTCGATGCTGCGAAACGACCGCGCCGCGCTGCAGCAGATCGTCGGCGCGGTCGGTGCCGGATCGGGAGTGGTGGGACTGCGGATCTCGGATGCGACCGGTCGCGTGGCGTTTTCCTCGATCCTGAAAGAGCTTGGCCGCCCGCGTCCGGAGACGGCCGAGAACCGCATCACCTGGCTCGGCGGCACGCGCATCCTGAGCACGACCACGCCGATCCTGAACGCCGCGAGCTGCGCCACGGCCGCCTGCCATGCGCACCCCGCTCAGCAGCGGGTTCTCGGCGTGCTGGACATCGATTTCTCGCTGGCCGATGCCGATACTGAGGTCCGCCAGACGTCGGAGCAGTTCATCGCCCTCGCCGCGCTGCTGATCGCCCTGACATTGGGCACCACCGGCATCGTGCTCTGGCGGCTCGTCGGCGCGCCGGTGCACGTGCTGCGTCACGGGACCGAGCGCCTGCGGCAGGGCGAGCTCGGCGTGCAGATCCCGGTCGAATCGGACGACGAGCTCGGTGCGCTGGCCGAGTCGTTCAACTCCATGAGCCGGCAGCTCGAGGAGGCGCGCAACGAGATCACCGCCTGGACGCGCACGCTCGAAGAGCGCGTGCAGCAGAAGACGGTCGAGCTGCGCGTGGCCCAGCGGCAGATGATCGAGGCCGAGAAGCTGACCTCGCTGGGCAAGCTCGCCGCCGTGGTGGCGCACGAGATCAACAACCCGCTCTCGGCGATCCTCACCGACGCGAAGCTGATGCGCAAGTGGATCGAGCGCGGCGACTCGCTCGAAGCGCACGCCACGGACATGCGCGAGTCGCTGCAGCTCATCGAGTCCGAGAGCCGCCGCACCGGCGAACTGGTGCGCAACCTTCTGACGTTCGCCCGCGTCGCGCCGATGAACATCACCGACGTCGATCTGAATCACATCGTGCGGCAGTGCATGAAGCTCGTGGCCCACAAGATGGCCCTGGGCAGCATCGAATCCGTCCTGGAGCTGCCCGACGATCTGCCGACCGTCCGCGGCGACGCCAACCAGCTCGAGCAGCTCGTCCTCGCGCTGACCATGAACGCCATCGACGCCATGCCCCGCGAGGGACAGTTGCGCATCGCGGCGCGCGCCGCATCCGACCGTTCGCACGTCGTGATCACCATCAGCGACAACGGCGTCGGCATTCCGAAGTCGCTCCTCCCGCGGCTGTTCAATCCCTTCGTCACCACGAAGGAAGAGGGCAAGGGCGTCGGGCTCGGGCTGGCGATCAGCCGCAGCATCATCGATCGCCATCAGGGAAAGATCGAAGTGCAGTCGGAGGAGGGGAAGGGGACGACGTTCACCATCACCCTCCCTCTCGTGCCGGAAATGAGCGCGATGCCGCCGGAGCAGGAGGAAGCGTTTGCCATCTGATCCGCAGGCTTCGAACGGGAGGCTCGAATGA
>DATFUW010000225.1:0-3780 GCA_035260605.1 Thermoanaerobaculia bacterium
ATTCCGCCGCGAGCTGCGGGATCTGCTGCGGCATCCACATGCCTTCATTGGGGAAGGCGGACGTAGCGAGCATGGCGAAGATGACGATCAGCGTTCTTTTCACGTTCTCTCCTTGAATCGTTTTACAGGCGGAGGTGCCGCAGCACCGCCTCCCCCGCGGCCCGCGTGCCGAGCGAGCCGCCGAGATCTTTCGTCGTTTGCCCGGCGTCGATGGCCGCGACGACCGCGGCTTCGATGGCGCCGGCTTCGTCGGGATGGCCGAGGTACTCGAGCATCATCGCCGCGGTGAGGATGGCGCCGATCGGATCGGCGACGTCCTTGCCGGCGTACTTCGGCGCGCTGCCGTGGATCGGCTCGAAGAGCGACACCTTACCGGGATGAATGTTGCCCGACGCGGCGACGCCGAGGCCGCCCTGCAGCGCCGCGCCGAGGTCGGTGACGATGTCGCCGAACATGTTGTTCGTGACGATCACCTCGAACATTTCCGGCGCGCGCACCATCTGCATGGTCAGCGCGTCGACGAACAGGTGGAAGTGCTCGATGTCCGGGAACTCCTGCGCCACCGCTTCGAACGTCCGCAGCCACAGATCGCCGCCGAAGCGCATGACGTTGTTCTTGTCGGCCATGCAGACCGATTTGCGGCCCGTCCGTTTCGCGAACTCGAAGGCGTAACGGATGATCCGCTCCACTCCCTTGCGCGTGGAGACGTCTTCCTGAATGGCGATCTCCTCGGATGTCCCCTTCTTGAAGTTCCCGCCGATGCCGACGTACGCGCCCTCGGTGTTCTCTCGGAAGATGACGAAGTCGACCTTCTTGTCCTCGCGGAGCGGCGAGAGGCGCTGGTTGAGAAGTTTGACCGGCCGGTAGTTGACGTAGAGGTCGAGTTGGAAGCGCATGCCCAGCAGGATGTCGGCCGCATGCTTCATGTCGGGCACGCGGGGATCGCCGAACGCGCCGAGGTAGACCGCGGCGTAGTGCTCCCGGATGTCGTCCATGGCACCGGGAGGGATGGAGATCCCGGTGCGGAGGTACTCGTCGGCGTTCCAGCCGAAATGGACGAATTCCAGTCCGAGTTTGTGGACCGTGTTCACCCGCTCCAGCAGGCGCATCCCCTCAGCGATGACTTCGGGACCGATTCCGTCGCCGGGGACCACGGCGATTTTCCGCGCCATTGCGCGCGGATTATACGTGCGACGGCGCGATCAGCTCGATTCCGTTGCGCGCCAGCGCCTCGCGGACGCGCGGATCGCACAGCGAGCGCGTTTCCGTCTCCCAGTCGTACTTCCAGTGTCCGTAACCCGTCACGCCGAGCCCGGGATGCGTCACCAGCTCGGTCGTGCCGCTCACGTGCTCGAAGAGCGCGATCAGGCGATCGACGGACAGGTGCCCCGCCTCCGCGACTCCGATGGTGTTCCGATCGCCGTTCCCGAGCCGGTTCAGCACCGATATCGCGATCCGGCGGCGATCGCCGCCGCGGTCCTTCACCGTGCGGACGTATCCGATGCCGTACTCGCGCGCCAGCCGCTGCACGATGCGCCGGATCCCGGGAAGCATGTGCAGATGCTGATGTCCGTTCAAATGCGTGACCCGAAGTCCGGTCGTCACGACTTTCTCGATCTGCGCCCGCAACTCGGGCTCGACCTCCCGCGGAGGCCAGAGCAGGAACCGCGACCAGTTCTTCGGCATCGGCTTTCCGGTCGTCAGGGCCCGCTCCTCGACGAGCGCCAGGTGGACGCCGACCTCGAGCGACGGCACCTCGCGCAGCCGCGCGACGGCGTCGTCGAACTCGAGCCCATTGGCCACGAGCGAGCAGGCGGTGACGATGCCGTTGCGGTGCGCCTCGATGGCGCCGGAGGTCATCCCTCGATCGAGGCCGACGTCGTCAGCGGTGACGATGAGGCGCTTCATCAGGCGTCGGGTGTCGGGTCCGCGGTGTCCGATGGGTGGGCGTGAACCGGCGCGGGACGCGCGGGGCGTGACGCCGTCCTTTTCCGCATCTCCGGGTAGAGCTTCACCAGCTCGGCGAAAATCTTCACGATCACTTTCGGCGACGAGAGGTGCGAGGTGCCGCGGACGCGGGGGAAGTAATCGAGCCCGATCTGCTGGATGACGAAGCCGCGGTTCTTCGCCTTGACGATCAGCTCGGCGTCGATCAGCGACCCCTCGGCCTTCAGTTCAACGGCCTGCAGCACGTCGCGGCGCATCAGTTTGAACGAGAAGTTGATGTCGCGGTGCGGCCAGCCGAAGAGTACGCCGATCAGCGCGTTGTAGACGTACGAATAGACCGCGCGGCGCGGGCCTTCGAGCGTCCGGTCGTGGCGGTAGCCGGCGATGACGTCGGCGCCGGTGACCTCCATGGCGCGGATGGCGCGGCCAAGGGCGTCGGGATCGAACGGCAGATCGGCATCCATGTAGAGGACGAGGTCCTTCGACGCCGCGGCGAACCCGGTGCGCAACGCGCCGCCGAGCCTGCGGTTCTTCTCGTGGCGGATCACGCGGATCCGCGGGCTTTCGGCGGCCCTGCGGGCGACGATGGCCGGGGAACGGTCGGTGGAGGCGTCGTCGACGATGATGATCTCGTACTCGCTGCTGTATCGAATCAGCGCCTCGATCGCCGCGTCGATGGCGTGATCGATGTTCTCCTCTTCATTGAACATCGGGATGACGAAGGAAACCGACGGAGCGGGCATCACTGCGATTGTAGATCGATCAACTCCACCGCGAGGACGCGCGGGTCCTGGTTGTGGAGGATCGAAGCCGGGGCGAAGGCCTGATCGGAATGGATCGCGATCTCGGCCGGCCCGTCCGGAACGGCGATTTTCACCGGCGACGGACCGTGGGTGGCGATCACCTCCCCCGCCGCCTTTCCGTTCACGGTGAGATGCACGTTGTTCGTGTCGAATGGCGCGTCAGGCGAGAGCTGGAAGGTGAGCGTCACGCTCGGTCCGTGCTGCGGCGGGAGGCGAAGCACCGCATCGCGCGCCAGCCAGCGCCATTCTCCGCTCTCCGCGGTGCGCTCGAGGTGATCCACGCCGCGGAGCGGAAGAAAACGCTCCGCCGGGAGCAACGGATCGAGCGTGACCACGCGGTAATGATTGCGCGTCAGCTTGCCGTAGACGTCGCTCGCCGGCCAGGCGAACACCTTTGCGCCGGCCGACCTGGCGAGCCCGTCGCCGAAGAGCACGACCGGCACGCGCGGGCGATCGTAGAAAGCACCAAGCGCCACGTCGGCGGGCATCGAACGGAAGCGCGACAGCAGATGCTCCGCGTGGGGATGCAAGGAAAGGTCGTAGCCGATCACTGTGTCCGGCGGGAGATGCGCGTCGGCCCACGCCGCGGCCGCCGCTGGAGGCGACGGTTGCACGCGACGCACGCCGATCAGCGGCCACGTATAGACCATCGAGGCCGCAGCGAACGCCGAGACCAGCACCCACGGGACCGCGGAGATCCGACGGACGAGCGCCAGGCCGGCGCCCGCCAGCAGCGCGACGCCGATCATGTGCGGGAGGCTGTAGCGCGGGCCGTCCGCCGGGTCCATCACGGTCACGGCGAAGGCGAACTGGACGATCGAGAAGAGCGCGATGGGAACGAGCGCCGGCCTCGGCTTTCGGAGCAGCACGACCGCCCCGATGCATGCCAGCAGCAGCACCGGCAGTGCGATCCACTTCGGCCCCCAGGGGTGAGCCACGAACCGCGACAGCATCTCGGCCGTTGTGCTCGCCCCGCGCGACATCGCGGCATCGTGCATAGCCACGTAGCCGGCCTGCCGTGTCTCCCATT
>DATFUW010000226.1:0-2103 GCA_035260605.1 Thermoanaerobaculia bacterium
CCATCCACGCCGGATTCGAACCAAAGGAACACCGCGGCGCCGTCTCGATCCCGATCTATCAGACCTCGACCTTCGCCTTTCCTTCGGCGGAGGAGGGGGCGGCGCGATTCGAAGGCCGCTCGCCGGGAATGGTCTACACGCGGCTCGGCAATCCGACCGTGCAGGCGCTCGAGATCGCGGTCGCCGAGCTGGAGGGGGGCGCGGGCGCGGTGGCCACTGCCACCGGCATGGCTGCCGTGAGCACCGTCTTCCTGGCGCTGCTGCGCGCCGGCGATCACGTCCTGGCCACCGAGCCGATGTACGGCGCCTCGCGGAAGATGATCGAGGAGAACCTCGCGCGGTTCGGGATCTCCTCCACGTTCGTCCGCGCCACCGATATCGCTGCGCTGCGCTCCGAGTTCCGCAGCGAAACGCGACTGATCTACGTGGAGACGCCCGCGAATCCGACGCTCGATCTCGTCGATCTGGAGGCCGCGGGCGCGCTGGCCCGCTCGACCGGCGTGCCGCTGGTCGTCGACAACACCTTCGCCGGGCCGATCCTGCAGCAGCCACTGGCGCTGGGCGCGAGCGTGGTCCTGCACTCCATGACCAAGTCGCTGAATGGGCACAGCGACGTCGTGGCCGGCGTGGTCGTCACCGCGGACGCCGCGCTGCTGAAGGCAATCCGCCAGGCGGCGGTCCGCTTCGGAATGACGATCGATCCGCATCAGGCGTGGCTCGTGCTTCGCGGGATCCGCACCCTCGGCATGCGCGTGGAACGCGCCCAGGCGAACGCCATCGAGATCGCGCGCTGGCTCGAAGCGCATCCCGCCATCAGCTCCGTCCGCTTCCCAGGACTCTCGTCGCATCCGCAGTACGCCCTGGCCAAACGGCAGATGTCCGGCCCCGGGTCGATGATCAGCTTCGAAGTGCGGGGCGGTGGGGATGCGGCGCGCGCGATGCTCGATCACGTACGGGTCATCACGCTCGCCGTTTCCCTTGGCGGCGTGGAATCGCTGATCGAACATCCGGGCTCGATGACACACGCTGGCGCGACCGACGCCGAGTTGCGCGCCGAGGGGGTCACGCCCGGGCTGGTCCGGCTCTCGGTGGGATGCGAGGACCTCGACGATCTCCGTGCCGACCTCGCGCAGGCGCTCGCCGCCGCCGAAGTCGCGGTCTCGGAGGCGGGTCTGGCCCATGCCTGACGGGCTGACGTTCTTCGCCTTCGCCGTCGGCTGGTTCGTCCTCATGCGATTCGTGCTGCCGCGTTTCGGTATCCCGACGTGAGCGGCCCCCTCCTGCCGCGTGCCGGCAGACAAGGATTCCGATCCGCCGTCGTCCTGAGGCGGCGGTCAGCAGGCCCGGAAATTCTCGGTCGGATAGGCGTGCAGCGTGTAGACGCGTTCGCCCTTCTTCGCGGTGACCATCGCCTGGTGTCCGTGAAACTCGGTCACCGTGCCGAGGATCTTCGCGCCGTCCGCCCGCACGAAATTCACGAGAAGGCCCGCGGCGCTGTCGCTGTTGCCCGCGTGGAACTCACGGGGACGGGAAAAACCGATCGGGATTCCCGCGTCATCGGTGAGCTGAAGCTGCTCGATCGTGAACTGCATGGGCTGCGATCGTTCGCGATTATGCGAGCCGACCGCGACCTGCGCAACAGGCTTGATATCCATCGATGGTGCAGGAAGCGCCTCCGGCGCTCACTTTTGGTAGCCTCAGCGGAACGGCGTCGACGCGCGAATGATGAACTCTTCCTCTCCGAGGACGACCGCCGGCACGGATGCGGCCAGCCCGCACTGCGGGCATCGCGGCTCGCCGTCCGGCGCGCGATCGGCCGTGCACGCCTCGAACACCGTCCTGCATTCCGCGCAGCGGCGGATCTCGCAATCGCAGCTCATCGCGTTCTCGTCGGGCGCTTCGCCCTCCGCCGGTCCGTCACAGGCTCTCCGCTGTGCTCCTCGCGGCCGCGCCCGCTGTAGCCGAGCGCTTCATCTCCTTCCACGAACGGGATGCGCTGGACGTTCTTCTCCGTCGCCCCCCTCCGGTCGGTGCGGGCGACGTCGATCCTGGCAACCAACATGACGGCCTCCCGAGTCCGAGTCTGCGTGCGACGGGCGGAGG